>NZ_JAKKRO010000019.1:0-71751 GCF_025654235.1 Shewanella sp. SM32
GTCGCCGCGGGAATTGTTGGGATAACGCACCAATGGAGCGTTTCTTTAGAAGTTTGAAATCTGAGTGGATACCCGCTAGTGGTTATGGGAATTTTACAGAAGCAGATAAAGAGATCACAAATTACATCACTGGATACTACAGTGAGACCAGACCCCATCAATATAATGGTGGGTTAACGCCAAATGAGTCAGAACGTTTATATTGGAATGACTCTAAAACCGTGGCCAATTTTACTTGACCACTACATTAACGCCAAATGAGTCAGAACGTTTATATTGGAATGACTCTAAAACCGTGGCCAATTTTACTTGACCACTACACTCTTAACTAACATCATCAATGAGATAGAGTGAGATAGAGAGGAGATAGAGAGAGAGATAGAGAGGACAGCCATATCTTTTTGTGTTTTCTTGCCCTCTAGACTAGGCTTTAAGTTATCCTAATTTAGCCAGTACGGTGACTTGTGATGACTTCGGCTAGAAGACAATTAATTGATGCCAATGCAACGCCTTTCTATCATGTGATAAATCGCTGTGTTAGAAGGGCTTTTTTGTGTGGTGAGGATAAACTCACTGGTCGCAGTTACGAGCATCGACGTGGCTGGATTGTTGATAAAATCAAAGTCTTGTCCGCTATTTTTTGTATTGATATTTGTGCCTATGCGGTGATGAGTAATCACTATCATTTAGTGCTTAAAATTGATGTCGACAAGGCGAAATCGCTAACGCAAAAAGATATTATTCGCCGCTGGTGTCAAATCACTAAAGGCCATGCTGTCGCCACTAAGTATATGAATGGTGATGCTTTAATCGACGGTGAAGCGATGTTACTTGATGCATTTCTCGCCGAGTGGCATGAGCGACTGAGCAGTATCTCTTGGTTTATGCGCTGTTTAAATGAAGAAATTGCCCGTAAGGCCAATCGTGAAGATGAGTGTAAAGGTGCTTTTTGGGAAGGCCGTTTTAAGTCACAAGCCTTGTTAGATGAGCAAGCACTGCTGGCGTGCATGATGTATGTCGATTTAAATCCTATTCGAGCAGGGATTGCCGACTCTTTGCAATCCTCTGATTTTACATCGATTCAGGAGCGCGTGAATGCGCTTAATCCTCATAGCAACGCGCCCCAACTGGCCAAAACTACCGCAGATAACCTACAGCAAATACCACATAAAGCCCTCGCAAAATTTGATGGTTCAACACTTCAGAATCAGCAAACGGGTATTCCGTTTCATTTTGCTGATTATCTTGAGTTAATAGATTGGACGGGACGAGCCATTCGCCTTGATAAAAAAGGTTATATTGATAATCAGCTGCCAAAACTGCTCGATGAATTAGGCATTTCGTCCGATGCATGGCTCACTTCAGCCAAAGAGTTTCGCCGTCAATACAGTGGCATAAGTGGTCGATGGGATAGTATGTGCGAGTTTAAAAAGCAGCACAACAGCGGCAAATGGTGTAAAGGTAAAGCCTCAAGCCAAGCGTTACATCCTTAAGTTCATCGCTGCCCACGATTCAGCGCTTAGAATTATTTTTGTTTATCCGGAATGCAGAGAATTCCGTGCAAAACATAGCTCATTTCTGCCCAATAGAGTGGTGTCTATAATCGTTAAGATTAGATCTAGCCTTTAAAACCAACAGGTTACGCAAGCACTCGAAAGGCGTGCCATGATGATTAGCGAGACGACCGTCCGCCCCATGGACGGGGCGGTCGAGCATCCACGGATGGACTGGCTGCGAGTCGGTGAGTGAATGCCATGACAAGCCATTATGAATGGCTTGCAGCAACAGCTAAACATACAAAAGACTAAATTAACTGGTCATCCAACTCAATTTTCATAAAAAAACCAAATAAAAAGGCGGCCAGCGAAATTCGCCTTGCCGCCCCTATCCTTTATTACTTTCTAGCTTCAAGATGGCTTCTCAAAGTCTTTTATATTGCTAGAGATTTCAAGGCTATTCACTTCGAAAGGCATAACTAAACTTAAAGCCGTCTTGCCTCGATCACACTATCGACTTGGGTCAGTTTAGATAACACTCGCGATAAACCATCGAGGTTATAAAGCTCCAGTTCCAACTCAATCGCGGCGGTCTGATTTTTAGTGTCAGATGACGAGCTCATGGCTAATACATTGGATTTTTCGGCCGCCAGCACTGAGGTTAAGTCACGCAATAAACCACTGCGATCGTGGGCCAATACCCGCAAACGCATCCGATAACCGCCGGAGTAATTTTCGCCCCAGACCACATCGACACCGCGCTCTGGGTGAACCCGCATTAACTCTTTAACTTGTTCACAATCAGCGCGATGCACAGAAATGCCACGGCCTTTAGTGATAAAACCTAAGATTTCATCTCCGGGAACTGGCTGACAACAACGGGCGATATGGTTAAGCAAGTTACCCACACCGTTGACTTCAACCTGACCACGGCCACTGGAGGTCGGCTTATGTTGGCCTTTCTTAACTAATTCTTCGACCGCATCTTCTTCTGACACTTCGTCGAGTCGCAGACGGCTTTGAATATGGTTAACCACTTGATGCAGACGCACATCACCGCCGCCAATGGCCGCCAGTAAGTCATCCATGCTCGCCATATTAAAGCGCTCGACCGCGATGGCCGCGTCTTTAATTTTAAGGCTCACCCGCGCGAGTTCGGATTCAAGCATTTCTTTGCCGGCGACAATATTCTTGTCTCTGTCCTGCTGCTTAAACCAATGCTGGATTTTCGAACGCGCCCGCGAGGTACGGATATAACCTAAGTTAGGGTTAAGCCAGTCACGCTTAGGGTTGGGCTGTTTCGAGGTGATGATCTCGATACGCTCACCCGTTTCAACCTGATAGGTGAACGGCACAATACGGCCATCAACCTTAGCACCAATACATTTATGCCCCACTTGAGAGTGAATGTAATAGGCAAAGTCGAGCACGGTTGAGCCCAGTGGCAAGTCGACGACTTCACCGCTTGGGGTGAACACATAGACTCTATCTTCAAACACTTGGCTGCGCACTTCTTCGACCAAGTTGCCACTTTCGACCACGTCTTCCTGCCATTGCAGAATTTTACGCAGCCAGTTAATTTTTTCTTCGTAGCCGCTTTGCTTACCGGAATGATTGCCTTCTTTGTATTTCCAGTGGGCGGCCACACCCAGCTCTGCATCTTCATGCATGTCTTGGGTACGAATTTGAATTTCAACGGTTTTGCCCTCAGGCCCCACCACCACCGTATGAATCGATTGATAACCGTTAGGTTTTGGGTTAGCGACATAGTCGTCAAATTCCCGAGGAATATGGTGCCAAAGCGTATGCACCACACCTAACGCGCCATAACAATCCTGCAGACGTTCAGTCACGATACGCACGGCGCGCACGTCAAACAACTCATCAAATTTAAGGTGCTTGCCCTTCATCTTGCGCCAAATACTGTAGATATGTTTCGGCCGGCCGTAGACCTTAGCGCGAATTTGATCTTCATCTAATCTTTGTTGCAACTGACTGACAAACTTGTCGATAAAAACTTCACGATCCAGTCGTTTGCCATCTAATTGCCTAGCAATGTCTTTATAGGTATCAGGATGCAGATAGCGGAAAGAAATATCTTCCAGCTCCCACTTTAATTGACCAATACCCAAACGGTTAGCCAGCGGCGCGTAAATATCGGCAATTTCACGGGCCAGCAGCACGCGAGTTTCTTCGTCGGCATTTTTCACCGCCCGTAGTAAACACACACGCTCGGCAAGCTTAATCACCACAGCGCGCACATCTTCAACCATAGCCAATAACATGCGGCGGATATTGTCGATTTGCGGCTCGGTTGAACGACTATTAGGATTGATTTTCAAGGCGCCAATCGCGTTCATGGTCACGACACTCGCGACTAAACGCGCCAGCGGCTCACCAAATTTCTCTTGGATGGCTTCTTCGGTCAGTAACCCAGCATCGAGCACCACAAACAAAATTGCCGCTTGCAGGGTTTCAATGTCCATGTTTAGCGGTGCGAGGATTTCAATCATCTCTCGAGCACGTTCGAGCAGTTCTCTCTTCGCCGCAGGACTCTTGGCGGGTAAGGCGTCAATCTGCCCTATCAAAGAGAGTAGCATCTGCGCTTCATCGGCATGACCAACATAGCGAGCTACCCAATCTTCTAAGTGAAAATCGGGATCATTAAAGTGCGCTTCGCGAACAGAGACCATCTAATTTATTTCCTTATCCGTGCTCAGAGAGAAAGTGGGCACCACTTCAGCTCTCCTATCTTCAGCATTGGCGCGAACTTGTCAAACCCAACCGACGTAATAATCACATTTTTTACGTTATTCAAACGCTTTGCTTACTTTGCCAGCGCAAATTACTTGGTTAATTCAAACAGTGCCATGGCTTCGATATGGTGTGTTTGTGGGAACATGTCGATAAGTCCCAATTGCTGTAATCGGTAACCGCGCTCTAACAGTACTGCGCTATCGCGGGCCAAGCTTGCAGGATTACAAGATACATACACGACTTTGCGCGGCTTCATCTTCTTAAGCCATTGCAAGCTTTCAAATGCCCCCGCACGAGCGGGATCGAGCAGTAATTTATCAATCTTGCCCATCCAAGGCTCAAGGGATAAATCCGCACTTAAATCGCCGTGGTAAAAGGTCAGTTTATCCAGATTGTTAGCTTTCGCGTTCACCCGTGCCTGAGTCACCATTTCGGCAACCCCTTCGACGCCAATCACATCCGCGCCCATTTTCGCTAAGGGCAAACTGAAATTACCCATGCCGCAGAACAAATCCAAAATGCGCTCATCTGGCGCTGGCGCTAACCAATCCATCGCTTGAGCGACCATGGCCTTGTTAATCTGTCCGTTCACTTGCACAAAGTTACCGGGTGTGAAACTTAAGCTCACCGCATCCGACTGCGCATTTTCATCTAACAGTTGATAAACAGGTAACACTAACTCAGCGCCGACGCCTTGGAATAGCCCTTCGTTGTCCTGCAGACAAATATGGATCTGATGCAGCTCAGCAAAGGCTGACAACTTTGCGAGATCTTTATCGTTTAACGCCTTAGTGATCCGCAGCACAGCGAAGTGACCATTATCGGCGGCAATCAACTCAAGATGGCCTAAGCTGGCTTTAGCCGACAATTGGTTCAGTAACTTAGCAAAGGGTACGATCAAGTCCGATAACGGCTTAGCTAACACCAGACATTGACTGATTGGCACCACACTACTGCTACTGGCGGCGCGAAAGCCTAAACTTAAGTGCTTGGTATTTTTATCAAATAAAGTTGCAAGACGGGCGCGGCGACGATAATGCCAACCTTCACCCGTTAATGCGGGTGATAACGTGCCGCCTTCGGCACCGGCAAACTTAGCCATAATATCCAGCAACGCGGCTTCTTTATGCTCACGCTGACCCGATAATGACATATGCTGTAAGTCGCAGCCGCCGCAGGTGTGGTAGTGTGGACACTCAGGCTCAACGCGCTCAGGACTTGATGAATCGACTTTAATCAACTTGGCACGGGCATAATTTTTCTTTTGCTCGGTGAGCTGTACCGTTACGGTTTCATCGGGCAAAGCGCCAGGGATAAACACGACTTTACCTTGATGTTGTGCTATACCAGCACCTAAGTGATCGAGCTGTTCTACGCTCAGCGATAACTTAGCCGACAACTGTTTGGAACTATTTGGTTTTGCTTTAAAAAATTGCGCCATTTCGGCCTCTAAATCAATAAAATACTGGCAAAGACCGCCCTCTTTCTGGCAGTCTTATAAAATTATCTTAGTCTCTGTCACAGGAAACACCGCCGCTGCTATGAACCCTGTCAACAACATGACCAAATACAGCCTACGTTCTTGGGTTCTTGTGCTGGCGCTCGCGCCAACAATCTTGGTCGGTATCCTTCTGGGCAGCTACTTTACCATAAACCGTTTTTATGAGCTCGAAGATACGCTCGTCGAACAGGGCAGCAATATTATCGAGCCACTGTCGATTGCCAGTGAGATCGGCTTAGTGGCGAATGATCGCGAGGCGACCAAACGCTTACTCGCGGCGGCACAGCTCAACAAATCCACCTTAGTAAAATCCATCGCGATTTTCGATGCTAATAATCAACTCTTTGTGACCTCCCACTATCACAAAGACTTTGAGATTATGCGCTACAAAGAAGCACTCAACACGCTGCATAAAACCGAAATTGAACATGTGGACGACAGCCTTATTTTACGGACGCCCATTTTTGCCACAGGCCCCATTGCTGCTCCCGCTAATTACGATATCCAGACAGACGATGGTCATCTTTTAGGTTATATCTCGATAATAATCAATAAAGAACGCGCCTTGTTAGAGCAACATAGAGCCGCAGTCGCCGCCTTTATTATCGTGTTGATCGGCGTGCAGTTAAACCTGCTATTTACTTTCCGGCTAGTGAAAAACGTCACTCAGCCCATTACTGAAATGGTGCGCGTCGTCGCTAAAATCCGTGAAGGTAAATTGGACGCCCGCTTAGATGGCAACTTGATTGGTGAGCTGGACTTACTCAAACGCGGCATCAATGCCATGGCAGGTTCGTTGTCAGAATACCATGATGAGATGCAGCAAAATATCGACCAAGCGACGTCGGATCTGCGGGAAACCTTAGAGCAGATTGAAATCCAAAACGTCGAGCTGGATTTAGCTAAAAAACGCGCCCTAGAAGCCAGCCGAATTAAATCTGAATTCTTAGCGAATATGTCCCACGAGTTACGTACGCCGCTCAATGGCGTTATCGGTTTTGCTCGGCAATTAGTCAAAACACCATTGCATTCGAGCCAAGTCGATTACATCAAGACCATAGAACGCAGCGCCACTAACCTGCTGGGTATCATCAACGACATTCTCGACTTTTCTAAACTCGAAGCCGGTAAAATGGTGTTAGAAAACATGCCCTTCGGCCTTAGGGAAACCATAAGCGATACGATTACCTTGATCTCCGGCAGCGCCCAGGCCAAAGGCCTAGAACTCGTCGTCGATATCGCCCCCAACGTGCCCGACAATGTCAATGGCGATGCTATGCGCGTATGCCAAATCATCAATAACTTGGTTGGTAACGCGATTAAATTCACTGACTCTGGCAGCGTGATGGTCAAAATCGAACTGCAGAGCCAATCGGATGAACAAGTGGTACTGCGCTGTGATGTGGTCGACACAGGTATCGGCATCGATGAAAGCCAGCAGGACTTTTTATTTCAAGCCTTTGGCCAAGCAGACTCGTCGATTTCGCGCCGCTTTGGTGGCACCGGCTTAGGTTTAGTGATCACTAAACGTTTAGTGAATCAAATGGGTGGCCAAATCGGCTTTACTTCATCCCCAGAAAAAGGCTCAAACTTCTGGTTCAGTTTGCCGCTCGGCTTAGGTCAATTCCAAATCGGTGACTCACTGCCGCTCGAAAAACTCAAAGACAAAACCATACTGTTTTACGAACCGCGGGTACTCACCCACGCAGTATTAAGCCGCCAATTGAATCAATGGGATACAAAAGTCACCCATCATCAGCATATTCCAAGCTTGTTGACTACGCTCACCACGGCCGAAGCGCCATACGACTATGTTCTCTTGAGTTGCCATGGGTTTAGCGATTCAGCACAACTGGTAAGTACACTAAACTTAGCGAAGACCAAAACAGATTGCCTTATAGTGCTATACGATTGCCAAGAACAGGATGCCTTAACCCAATTTATTCGCCCGAATGCCGATGTGGTGTTGTCTCTGCCAGTCAGTGAGCATCAGCTTGCGCGCAACTTACTCTATCCACCGATGGAGTACGACATCATAGCCCCTGCGACAATATCAACGCCGGTTGCGCGCCAATCTTTAACCGTGCTCGCGGTAGATGATAACTTTGCCAACTTAAAACTGATTGATACTTTACTCAGCGAATTAGTGACGACTGTGGTTGCCGTCAACAGTGGTGATGAGGCAGTTAAACAGGCGAAGACTCGCACCTTCGACTTGATCTTTATGGATATCCAAATGCCTGGCACAGATGGCATTAGTGCCACGAAGCAAATTCGCCAAGGCTCGATGAACCGCAACACGCCGATAATTGCCGTGACAGCCCATGCCATTGCCGAAGAACGCGAACTGATTTTAGGCAGTGGTATGGACGGATATTTACCGAAACCTATTGATGAAGCGGCGCTCAAAGACATTATTCATCGCTGGATCACTCGACCTAAGTTCACCCATTTTGACCTGCATACGCTGAACTGGGATTTATGCTTAACCCAAGCCAATCACAAGGCCGATCTCGCCTTAGATATGCTCAGAATGTTGCTCGACTCATTGCCGCAAACCGTGGCGACGATTCAAACGGCGCTAAGTCAAAACGATCACCCTGTCATGCTCAGTACTATCCATAAGCTGCATGGTGCGAGCTGCTACTGCGGCGTGCCCACCACACAAAGGTTATGCCAAGAAATTGAATCAGCACTAAAACGTGAAACATCGGTTGAAGATCTCGAACCCGAAATACTAGAGTTACTTGATGAGTTAACTAAGGTAGAATCTGCGGCAAATCAAGTGATATCACAGCTATCAGCGGAAATAACAGATGACCAAAAAAACGGGCTTCTTTAAACGTCTCAAGGCGTTAACACTGCCACAAAAACAACTCTTTGCCACTGCACTTTGCCAACGTATGTTGCCCAACTATCAACTGTTTTCCGAAGTTTGTGAGTTTGGCGATCCTACTGTGTTGAGTACCGCATTAGAACTATTGTGGCAATCCCAGTACGACTCCAAGCTCAAATTCAATGTCGATGTGCATCTGCAACGCTTGGAAGATAACACCCCAGATCCTGCTGATTTTGAAGCCTATGGCGTCTACCCTGCTATGGATGCAGTGGTCGCCATATCGACCTTACTGGGTGCGATTCAAGGCAAAATTGAAGAAGACATAGTCAATATCAGCAAATTGTCATCCAGCACAGTGGCTAACTACATCGAAGCGATCAGCGATGTCGATTTGGTGGATGAAGCATTAGATGATTTCGTTTTCGCCCATGAAGTCATGGAAGAAGAGAAAGAATTACAAAATTCTCTGCTGGAAATTATTGAAGAAAATCCGAAGATCACTGCAGAACTGGTCAAAGGTTTACGCAAAGACATTATCGAAGCTGGCGTATCAAATATCGGTATCAGCGTCGCTTAATTGATAGGGGTGCTTGGGGTTACTCAAGCACCTATTATCCATGCAGAATAAGAAAGGGATCATCGTTTTACACCCTCACCAACGAATCCCGTCAAAGATATCCAGTTGCTATAAATAGCATCAATAAAGATTGAGTTATTCCAATGAGAAAGATTGTTTATCAAGGATTTATCTTAACCAATAGCGAAGGACGCACCGACAGTTGGAAACTGACCATCAAAGATCAACAGCGTATCGGTTCTTTATTTGAACTACGGCGTTTAGTGGGATACTTCTTAGAACTCGGCATACTGCCCGCGACACGCTCCAGCCTGCAAGACGCAAAACAAACGCAAAACACCATGAGCAAAAACACCGTAAAACCTAAAAGACGCTAAAAATCAGTTCCCTTATTAAAGAATAACTCGGTTAAATCAACGCATAGAGAATAACTCTGGCGCCTTTGACTGCATAAACTCAATAAAGACTCTTACCTTTAGCGGCTGCTGGCTGCGCTGATGATATAAAATCGAAATTCGCCTCTGTTCGCCAATCCATTCAGGCAGTAATACTTTGAGTTTTCCCTCTTTAATCTGCTGTTTTACAAATAGTTCAGGACCATACAAGATCCCGCCATGGCCTAAGGTCGCCTGAATCGCTCCGTGTAAATCCGTGAGGGTGAGCTTAGTCGGGCCATTAAAATAAAAAGACTCGCCGCTTGGATGCTTTAAATGCCAATTAAACAGCGGCCAGACTTTTATCAGTTGATGGGCTTCAAGATCATCGGGATGCTCAAGTTTAGGTGCCTGAGCCAAATATTCTGGTGTGGCAAACAGGCAATAGTCGAGCTCGCCTAAGGTACTCGACACCCAAGAAGAATCAGGCTGAGCACCGCCAACAATCGCCACATCTATGCCTTTGTCGATCAAATCGACTAACTCATTGCTCTGGGAAATGTGCAAACGGATATCTGGATACAAACGGCCAAACTCATTCAATGCCTGAATAAACACAATGGAAATAATCGAAATCGGCGCGGCGATGCGTAAGGTTCCCTCGGGTTTATCACTGCCTAAACCACTTAGTTCATCAAATTGAGCAACCACACTCTGGTAGCGTTGAAAGAGCGCCAGCCCTTCCTCTGTCAATCGTAACTTGCGGGTGCTGCGCATAAAGAGCTGTTTATCGAGCTTCTCTTCCAACTTCGCTAACTTGCGGCTCACAGTGGCGATGGGCATATCGAGCTCCTTCGCCGCCTGCGAAAAACTGCCCGCATTGACTAAATGCACAAAAAGATAGACAAGTTGTAGTTCAGCGCCTAAATCATCACTCATTGCATATCCTAATTTCACATATTGGGTATTGACGTTAAAACGCTAAATTCACTAAGTGATTGTGTTTTAAATCATTGAATTATTCACTTATACGACCATAGCGCAATAGCCTTAGATTGAAATGGTATGTTATTTTGTGGCGAGTTTTACTGCGCTGGCGCTAAATCTGGCTCTAAAGTGACATAAAAAGAAGCAAGTGCTGTAACTCTGTCCACCAAGAATCATAGCGACAGTAAAATGACGACGGTGGGCGAGTTTATTCAAATTTAATCGTAAGGATGAGTGAGGGAAATGACCATTTTAACCCCTCTGTTTGCCGTCTTCGGGATCATGTTGCTCGGTACACTAGTGCAAAAACTAAAACTCTTGCCCGTCGATACGGATCAAGTGCTAAACCAATATGTCTACTATATTGCGTTCCCTGCAATCATGCTTATCGCCCTCGCCCAGCAGCCGATTGACGAGATTTTGCAATGGGGATTTATTGCGGGCTACAGCACAGCTATGGTAATCACTTATCTTGTCTGCCTTGGGCTATCGCTGATCGCTAACCCTAAACAGCATGCGGTTGCCGCTATTCGAGCCCTCAATGCCACCTTTGGTAATACGGCATTTATTGGTATTCCACTGCTCATCATCCTCTTTCCGCAGCAACAAAGTGCCTTAGTCGCCGCCGCGATTGCCAGCTTATTATCCGTGCTGATGTTTGCCGTCGCCTTAGTCTCGATGGAACTGGCCACTAACACCCAAAGACAACACCACGCCTTAGTCATAATGGCGATGGCGGTCGGTAAAAACCCTATCGTTATTGGTAGCTTAATTGGCGTCGGCATTTCGGCGCTAGAGATAAAACTGCCGTCAGGGCTGGCGCTAATGATCCAGCAAATAGGCAATACCTCAAGCCCCTGCGCCCTATTTGCTATCGGCATGGTACTCGCCAAAGCGATGCGCTACCAGAAAGATAGCAGCGTATTTAGCCCCAAGAATTTTATCGAACTGAGCCTTATCAACCTCTTCAAGCTGGCTATCCAACCTGCACTCGTCTACTTTATGCTTAACCGTTTTGGAGTAAGTGGTGACTACCTGATCATGGGCGTGATCTTGAGCGCACTGCCCACCGCGGCTAGCGTGTACTTACTTGCCCAGCGTTATAACACTCAGGCTTCAACCAGTGCTCAAGGCATTCTATTTGGCACCTTAGTCACTTTCTTCAGTTTACCTATCTTAGAAAGCTTAGTAAGAACCTATGCATAATCAGTTAATTAAAAATATTTACTACCGATAATGCCGATTATTTACCCAAGCCACTTTACTGTATATAAAATCAGTATATACTGTTTATCAATACAGTGGTTTGGTATGTTTTTCGACAGGAATTCACTATGCTTTGCCAACTCAGCATTAATAACTTCGCTATCGTCCGTTTTTTAGAACTGGATTTTCGCCCCGGTATGACCAGCATCACAGGTGAAACTGGTGCGGGTAAATCGATTGCCATCGATGCGCTAGGCCTATGCCTAGGCAATCGCGCCGATGCCAGCAGTGTTCGTCCCGGAGCCAATAAAACCGAGGTCAGCGCCCGCTTTTCCTTGGATGATATTCCATTGGCGAAACGTTGGTTAGAAGATAACGATCTTGAACTCGATGATGAATGCATACTACGTCGGACCATTGGTAGCGATGGCCGTTCACGCGCCTACATCAATGGGAATCCAGTGCCGCTGACGCAACTCAAATTACTGGGTCAGTTGCTCATCGGTATTCACGGCCAACATGCGCACCATGCGATGTTAAAAAGTGAACATCAACTCACCCTGCTCGACAGTTATGCCAACCACAGATTACTTATCGATACGGTTGCCGCCAGCTTTCAACGCTGCAAGCAAATTGAGGCTGACCTAAAACAACTCGAAGCCTCACAGCATGAACGTATTGCCCGTAAGCAATTAGTGCAATATCAAGTAGAAGAACTCGATGAGTTTGATCTTAAAGTTGATGAGTTCGATGAAATTGAGCAAGAGCACAAACGCTTAGCCAATGGCACTGAGTTGATTGACACCTGTCAAGCGAGCTTAGATATACTCACTGAAGGCGAAGAGAACAACATAGAGTCGTTGCTCAATCGAGTCGTTTCCCTCGCCGAAGATCTGCAAAGCTACGATCCTGCATTAAGCAATATCAACACAATGCTCAATGATGCCTTAATCCAAGTGCAAGAAAGTGCCGGCGAATTACAGCACTATTTGAGTAAGCTTGAACTCGATCCAACCCACTTTGCCTATTTAGAAGAACGGCTATCAAAAGCCATGCAACTGGCGCGTAAGCATCATGTTAGCCCGAATAAACTGGCCGAGCATCATTTAGCATTAAAGGCTGAGCTAAGCACCTTAGACAGTGATGAAAGTAAACTTGAAGAAATTCAGCTTCAAGTCGAGGCAAGTAGAGCCGCTTATCTTAGCAATGCGCAAAAGCTCAGCCAAAGCCGTGCCCGCTATGCTAAAGAACTCGACAAACTGGTGACTCAGTCAATCCACGAACTGAATATGCCTAAGGGTAAATTTACGATCGAAGTCAATTTCCACCCCGAGCAAATGTCAGCCAATGGCAGTGACAATATCGAATTTATGGTAACCACTAACCCTGGCCAACCTTTGCAACCGATTTCGAAAGTCGCGTCTGGCGGTGAGCTCTCACGGATAGGGCTAGGGATCCAAGTGATTACCGCGAAGAAAGTTGCCACACCGACATTAATTTTCGATGAGGTGGATGTCGGGATTTCCGGCCCCACCGCAGCAGTGGTGGGCCGCATGTTACGCAGCTTAGGGGAATCGACCCAAGTACTGTGCGTGACTCACTTGCCGCAAGTTGCGGGCAATGGTCATCAACACATGTTTGTCGATAAATTTAATAAGGCAGGCAGTACTGAGACCACAATGAAATCGCTCGATCGTGAGCAGCGTATCCAAGAGCTTGCAAGACTGTTAGGTGGCGATACTATCACCAGCAATACCCTCGCGAACGCAAGGGAACTGCTGCAATAGTAGTATGAATCAGATAACGAATGAGATCGCTAACCGCTTGAATCTACACACTCTATATCACAAGCTAAGGGGCTATATCAAAGCTAAGAATTAGTTGTTGGTCATGCTAACTAACATGTCAGGTTAACTATCATGTTAGGTTAGCGATAATGTTAGCTAACACACCAGACTAGCCCTTGCAGACAAATAAACGAAAACACGCCCGCTAAGACATCGTCAATCATAATGCCAAAGCCACCATGAACTTTGGCATCGAGCCATCGAATAGGCCAAGGCTTGATGATGTCGAAAAAGCGAAATAGACCAAAGCCGACTAACAACCAACCCCAACCTGCTGGTGCCGCTATCATAGTGATCAGTAGCCCAACCACTTCATCCCACACAATCGCACCGTGATCGTGAACACCCATATCTTGAGCGGCTTTACCGCAGATATAAAATCCCGCAAATGCGCTCAATAAGGTTAAGCCGATATACCAAGTGAGCGGTAATGGCGCCATCAATAAATAGAGGGGAACTGCGGCCAAAGTACCGAAGGTGCCAGGCGCTTTAGCGGCGAGCCCGCTACCGAAACCGAGTGCCAAAAAGTGGACAGGATTTTTTAATGACAGGCGCGTTAGCACCTGATCCTTTGACAACCATTTCATTAACATGCTCTTCGCTTAAAAGTGCTCGAAACCGTGATACGGCGGCGTAAACGGCTCACCATCAAGTTGCAACTTGAGCTTACTACCTGCACAAATTTGTCCAACGCGAACAAACTTTGCTCCTGCATGGCTCAACGCTGTCTCAAGCGCACCTTTTTGCGCTTCAGGAACGGTGAACAGCAGTTCATAATCTTCGCCCCCCGTAAGCGCATAACCTAAGGCATGCTCCTCGCTGACGGTATCTTGCATCGCGCGTGAAAGCGGGATGCAATTAACATCCACCACAGCACCAACTGCCGAAGCCTTAAGCACATGACCGATATCCGAGATAAACCCGTCGGAAAGATCGATTGCACTGGAGGCAAGCGAACGCAAAGCTTGACCCGCTAAGACTCTTGGTGTTGGACGATAATGGCGATTAATCAGGAATTCTTTATGCTCGGCTCTGGCCTGTTGCGCGCCGCGAATGATATCCAGACCTAAGGCCGAATCTCCGAGCGTGCCCGTGACATAAATCCAATCACCCGCTTTAGCACCATGACGCGTGAGTGCCTTACCCTGTGGGACTTGGCCGTGCACTGTGATATTAATAGCCCGTGGACCACGAGTCGTATCGCCGCCAATTAAGGCGATGCCATAGTAATCGGCCGCTTCAAATAAACCTTCACTAAAACCACTTAGCCAAGTCTCATCGACTTCGGGTAGTGTTAAGGCAAGCGTCATCCACGCGGGTTCAGCGCCCATGGCAGCCAGATCAGATAAATTTACCGCTAAAGCTTTGTAACCTAAGGCAGCGGGAGGCATATCGGGGAAGAAATGGACATTTTCAACTAAGGTATCACAGGAGATAGCGATCGACTTGTTTTCTGCAGGTTGCACTAAAGCGCAATCGTCACCGATGCCAAGCTTCACATCACGGCGAGTGGGGCCGCGGTTGCTAAAATAACATTCAATTAATTGGAATTCTTTCACTGTACAGTTTGGCACGACTTACATCGGCCACCTTTGTTAGCAATGAAAAACGGTATCCTAAGATACCGTTTGTCTTTATTACTTGCGTGCAACCAGTTTGTCGAGCAGTCCGTTCACAAACTTATGACTCTCGTCCGCACCGAAAGCTTTTGCCAACTCAATCGCTTCGTTAATCGCGACCTTGTATGGCACATCTTTACGGAAAGTCAGCTCATAGGTCGCTAAACGAACTATGGCTTTCTCTACTGGAGACACTTCATCAATCGGGCGTTCCAGATGCGGGATGATCAGCTCATCCAATTGGGTTTTCTTCGTTGCAACGCCTGAAAATAGCTCACGAAAATAAGCTACATCAACACCGTCGAGACTTTGTTCAGTTAAAAACTCATGCTCGACATCGGCAATATTATTCCCGCTTAGTTGCCATGAATAGATGGCTTGAACGGCTAAACGGCGGGCCTTGCGGCGCTCAGAAGGCTTCATTATTTTTCCTACTATAACAACTGTTGTTCAAGTTCTTGCAGAACATTGACCATTTCAAGCAGGCTTAAAGCAGCTTCGCCGCCTTTGTTACCCGCTTTGGTACCTGAACGTTCAATCGCTTGTTCAATGGTATCAGTGGTCAAAACACCGAAAGCAACAGGCAGATCAAATTCTAAAGCAACTTGAGCTAGACCTTTATTACATTCGCCTGCAACAAAATCAAAATGAGGAGTACCACCACGGATCACCGCACCTAATGCGATAATACCGTCGAATTTACCACTGGCAGCTACGCGACGCGCAGCTAGCGGCAACTCAACCGCACCTGGTACACGGACAACAGTGATATTGTCGTCGCTGACTTGGCCAAAACGTTTCAGCGTGTCAAGTGCACCTTCAAGCAAGCTCTCAACTAAAAAGCTGTTGAAACGCGAAATTACAATCGCAACTTTGGCATTTTTCGCTTCGATATTACCTTGAACTACGTTCATTATCTTACCTAATTTAGCTAAAGCACCCAGCTCGGGGCGAAAAGTGGCGACATGATATCACAGCCAATTGCCCAGAGCCCTATGCAAATTATCAGAAATTGTTAATTTTACTTCAGTGTAACTTTGGGTTTCAGTCCGCCACATACTCAGTCACTTCAAGGCCAAAGCCTGAAAGTGAATGGTAGCGTTTAGGCGAGCTGAGCAGACGCATCTTAGTCACGCCAAGGCTAGCGAGGATTTGCGAACCCACACCCACACGGCGCGACGTCCCCTGCCATTTTGCAGAAGCAGGCGCTTGACCTTGATCTTCGGCTTCAAAGGCTTTCACCTTAGAAAGGATTTCACAGGGATGTTCTTGATTCCCGAGTAAAACCAATACGCCACCTTCTGCAGAAATACGCTCCATCGCCTTTTCGAGTGGCCAGCTGCGTTGCTGATCGCGCTCTGAGTGGAGTAAATCGTTGAAGGTATTTTGCAAATGCACGCGCACCAAACAATCTTCTTTCACCTCACCTTTGACTAAGGCAAAGTGCAGTTGATTGTCGATAGTGTCTCTGAAGGTCACCATGTCGAACTCACCGAAACGGGTCGGTAATTTGCATTTAGCTTCACGCACAACCGTGGTTTCTTTGGTGTTGCGATACTCGATTAAAGCCGCGATAGTGCCGATTTTGATGCCATGCAACTCGGAGAAAATCTCCAAATCTGGGCGACGTGCCATAGTGCCGTCTTCGTTCAAAATCTCAACGATAACGCCCGATGGCTCAAGTCCCGCAAGACGGGCTAAATCACAGCCTGCTTCAGTGTGGCCTGCGCGGGTTAATACGCCGCCGTCCTGCGCCATTAACGGGAAGATATGCCCAGGTTGCACTAAATCAGACGCTTTAGCCTCTTTAGCCACTGCCGCTTTCACCGTTACAGCGCGATCGTGGGCCGAAATACCGGTAGTCACACCCTCCGCCGCTTCAATAGAAACCGTAAAGTTAGTCGAGAACTGGGCGTTATTATTCGTCACCATTAAGGGGAGATTTAACTGCTGGCAACGGGCTTTAGTCATGGTCTGGCAAATAAGCCCACGGCCATATTTCGCCATAAAGTTAATCGCTTCTGGCGTGACCATTTCGGCCGCCATGATCAAATCACCTTCGTTTTCTCTGTCTTCGTCATCCATCAAAATAACCATTTTGCCTTGACGAATATCTTCGATGATCTCTTCTATACTGTGCAGCGCCATTGTAGGACCTTATGATTTTGCTGTTATTATGAAATTCTATACCTAAATAACCTAAGCTGCCGATAAGCTTAAGTGAAATAATCTGCTCCTGTGCACTAACGCACAAAGCCGGCACGGGCTAACATTTCCATGGTGACGCCACCGCTCTTGCTGTCCTTGCCATCATAATTCATCAAGCGTTCAAGATAACGGGCGATTAAATCCACTTCGATATTCACCTTATCGCCCGCTTGCAGGCCGATTAACGTGGTTTCACCTGCGGTATGCGGCACTATGGTCAAGCGGAATCGACTGCCGTCCACTTCGTTAACCGTCAGACTCACGCCATCAATGGTGATGGAACCTTTATGGGCAATATAACGCCCAAGCTCTGCGGGTGCGGCTAACCAAAACTCGATGGCTTGACCACGCACTAGGCGTTGCTCAACTATAGCAATACCGTCTACATGGCCGCTGACCATGTGTCCGCCTAGGCGTGTGGTTGGGGTGACGGCTTTTTCAAGATTAACCTTAGTGCCCACTTTGTAGTGAGCAAAGCCGGTTAGACTCACGGTTTCGGCAGAGACATCAGCCACATAGCCGTCGGCTAATTGCTGCACAACCGTTAAACACACACCGTTGGTGGCAATACTGTCGCCTAAACGCACATCGTTTAAATCCAGTTTGCCGCTCGCGACGGTAAGGCGAATATCATCGCCTTTACGCTCCAGTTTTCGCAGGGTGCCAACGGCTTCAATAATCCCAGTAAACATGGTTAACTCACTTAATTAAATAAAGAAGTAATAAGGCATAAGACTCAAGGTTAAACGGTTATCTTGCTCCAATTCGATTTAGATAAAGAGGTATCAAGCATAACGCTCAAAGTTAAACGGGTATCTGGCCCTAATTTGCGCTCATCTACCAAAATTAGTGCAGGAATGTGTGCCATGGTTTGATAATCGGGCAATTGCAGCAGATTACGCCCATACCCACCGAGGATTTTCATCGCTTGGTACAGCACTAACTCATCGGCAAGCCCCTGCGCTAAAAATGCGCCCGCTAAGGTTGCACCCGCTTCCACCAGCACGTGATTACAGCTTTGGCCTAAATAGCTTAATAGTTCAGGCAATGAGACGCGACCTGCAATTGCAGGTAACACGAGGCAACTCACATGGGAGGGCAATTGTGCTTGAAACTCTGCGGAATAAGCCACGGTCGAGACCAAGAGTATGGGCGATACGATAGCCAAGCAGGCGGCCGATAACGGCAAACGGGCGCGACTGTCGAGTATCACTCTTAATGGCTGCAGTAATTGCGCCTCGGTTACACTGTCTTTTAAGCTGCCAAGTTCCTGATAACGCACATTGAGTGAGGGATCGTCCGCCAGTATGGTTTCAATTCCCGTGACCAGTGCACAAGAACGTAAACGTAATCGCTGCACGTCGCGACGAGATTCTGGACCGGTTATCCATTTAGACACACCGTTAGACAGCGCGGTTTTACCATCGAGACTCGCAGCCAATTTTACTGTAACTCTGGGTAAACCCGATTCCATCCGCTTCATAAAGCCTAAATTCAAGGCATAGGCTTCATCGCGATGTAATCCCACATCCACTTCAATACCGGCGTCACGCAGCATTTGAATGCCACGACCACCTACTTGCGGATTAGGATCTTCCACCGCGACCACCACACGTTTAACGCCAATATTGATCAGCGCCAAGGCGCAGGGCGGCGTGCGGCCATAATGGCTGCAGGGCTCTAAAGTGACATAGGCCGTTGCGCCGCGGGCGCGTTCGCCAGCCATACGTAGCGCATGCACTTCGGCGTGGGGTTCACCCGCTTTTTGATGATAACCTTCACCGATGATTTGATTATCTTTAACGATAACGCAGCCCACACAGGGATTGGGTCTTGTGGTGTAAAAGCCTTTGCGCGCCAATTGAATCGCGCGGCTCATCATTTGGGTATCGAGTACGGACCAACTTATGTTCAAGCTCATGTTCAACCCTGTTGTTAAAGGTTTCGGCTTTCACCAGTCTTACAAACCTGTCTTTTAAATTTGTGCTTTCACGCCAATCGCTCGTACACGTCTGCCTTGTCGGCGACAAAACTCAATGACTACTTTTGCAGCTTGGCGATGGCTTCGCCAAATTCAGACACGTCTTCAAAGGCGCGGTACACAGAAGCGAAACGAATGTAGGCGACTTTATCTAGGCTCATCAATTGCTCCATCATTAAGTTACCCACCATTTCTGACGGCACTTCCCGCTCGCCAGTGGCGCGCAGAGTAGACTTGATTTTGCTGAGTGCTTGCTCTATTTCATCCATAGATACGGGGCGTTTTTCAACGGCGCGCAACATGCCACCTTGGAGTTTTTCTTCATCAAAGGGTTGGCGTGAACCATCGCGCTTAATCACCCTAGGCATAACTAATTCGGCGCCTTCGAAGGTGGTAAATCTTTCATGACATTCGGTGCATTCTCGGCGACGGCGCACTTGGTGGCCTTCTGCCACTAATCGGGAATCGATGACTTTAGTATCTGTCGCGCTACAAAATGGACAATGCATTGAGCCTCCTGCCAGTGAATGGTGGTAAAGCGTTAATGGCTTTACCTGTTAAATCTCAGCCAAACACAATGGATTTAAGCCTAAGATTTTACCAATAAAAATGGCCGCTAAATGCGGCCATGGGATTTTATCCTATTTATGGGCTGAGGTTAACTACCTGAGCTTAACAACCTAATGTTAATTACTTGATGTTAAGTACCTGATGCTAAATACCTGATGTGATAAGTATCAAGTCTGTCGGCGGTCAATCTCGGCCATTCATCTACTAAACGTAGATGCATAGGCAAATTAGCCGTAAACAGGGAAACGTGCGCAAAGTGCCAATACTTGGCCTTTAACACGCTCAATCACAGCAGGATTGCTTGCATCATCAAGGATGTCACAAATCCAGCCCGTCAGCTCTTTCGATTCCGCTTCTTTAAAGCCGCGGCGCGTAATGGCTGGCGTACCGATACGCACACCAGAGGTCACAAAGGGTGAACGTGGATCGTTTGGCACTGAGTTTTTGTTCACAGTAATGTTAGCGCTACCTAAGGCGGCATCGGCTTCTTTACCCGTTAAGTCACGACCAATCAGATCAACTAGCATTAAGTGGTTGCTGGTTCCGCCAGAGACGATTTTGTAACCGCGCTCAAGGAACACTTCAACCATAGCTTTAGCGTTGTTAACCACTTGCTGTTGGTAAACTTTAAATTCTGGCTCTAGGGCTTCTTTGAACGCCACCGCTTTACCGGCGATAACGTGCATCAATGGGCCACCTTGACCGCCTGGGAATACCGCAGAATTCAACTTTTTGTACAAGTCTTCATCGTCAGCAGCAGATAGGATCACGCCACCACGAGGACCCGCTAACGTTTTGTGGGTCGTAGATGTCACAACGTGCGCGTGTGGTACTGGGTTTGGATAAACGCCCGCAGCAATAAGACCGGCAACGTGCGCCATGTCGACAAATAAATAAGCACCGATTTTGTCTGCGATTTCACGCATTTTTGCCCAATCAACGATACCTGAATAGGCAGAGAAACCACCGATCATCATCTTAGGCTTGTGTTCTATGGCAATACGTTCCATTTCGTCGTAGTCGATTTTGCCAGACTCGTCGATACCGTAAGGAATGATGTTGTACAGTTTGCCAGAGAAGTTAACCGGTGAACCGTGGGTCAAGTGACCACCGTGGGCTAAGTTCATGCCCAGTACGGTATCGCCAGGTTTTAACAATGCCATGTAAACCGCGCTGTTTGCCTGTGAACCTGAATGAGGTTGTACGTTAGCGTAAGTTGCGCCAAACAGTTCTTTCGCACGTTCAATCGCTAAGGTTTCAACTACGTCCACATACTCACAACCACCATAGTAACGCTTGCCTGGATAGCCTTCAGCGTACTTATTGGTTAACTGTGAACCTTGCGCTTCCATCACGCGTGGACTGGTGTAGTTTTCAGAAGCAATCAGCTCAATATGCTCTTCTTGACGCAGAGTTTCATTCTGAATTGCCTTAAACA
The DNA here is from genome assembly GCF_025654235.1 of Shewanella sp. SM32. NCBI lineage: Bacteria > Pseudomonadati > Pseudomonadota > Gammaproteobacteria > Alteromonadales > Shewanellaceae > Shewanella > Shewanella sp. SM32. The sequence continues at coordinate 21,401 of NZ_JAKKRO010000019.1, forward strand.
GTTCCGGATCATAATCTGCGATATTCATATCTTTTTTCAGCATTGCTTACTCCAGCTGCCAATTCTTATAGGTAGGGTTGCGCGGTATTCTACTCGGAACGCGGTCACAATCCCAGTATTTGAAACATGAAATTCCTGCAGATAGTGCTTGAACTTGGCTCATTGTCGAGTTGAGTTCGGCGCGCAATCGAGTAGAATTAGCCGCATCATTAGTCACTTAAGATAGAGAAAAATGGCTCAGTTTGTTTACAGCATGCTGCGGGTGGGTAAAATTGTTCCGCCTAAGAAGCAGATCCTTAAAGATATTTCTTTAAGCTTTTTCCCCGGCGCCAAAATTGGCGTACTCGGCCTCAACGGTTCAGGTAAGTCGACACTACTACGCATTATGGCGGGTATCGACACCGAAATTGAAGGTGAAGCGCGCCCAATGCCAGGATTGAAAATCGGTTACCTGCCGCAGGAACCTAAACTCGATCCGAATCAAACCGTGCGCGAAGCGATTGAAGAAGCGGTAGCAGAGGCAAAAAATGCCCTGACTCGCCTCGATGCCGTTTATGCCGCCTACGCCGAGCCGGATGCCGATTTCGACGCCCTTGCAAAAGAGCAAGGCGAACTCGAAGCCATTATTCAAGCTCAAGATGCCCATAACTTAGAGTACGTCCTTGAGCGCGCCGCCAACGCACTGCGTCTGCCAGATTGGGATGAAAAAATCGAAGTGTTATCCGGTGGTGAACGTCGCCGCGTAGCGATTTGTCGCTTGCTGCTTGAAAAACCAGAAATGCTGTTACTGGACGAACCCACTAACCACTTGGATGCTGAATCTGTGGCGTGGCTTGAGCACTTCCTGCAGGAATATGCTGGTACTGTGGTCGCGATTACCCACGACAGATACTTCCTCGACAATGCTGCTGGCTGGATTTTAGAACTCGACCGCGGTGAAGGTATTCCGTGGGAAGGTAACTATTCTTCATGGCTTGAGCAAAAAGATGCCCGTCTGAAGCAAGAATCGGCTACCGAAAGCGCTCGCCAAAAGACCATTGCCAAGGAATTGGAATGGGTACGTCAAGGCGCGAAAGGCCGCCAGTCTAAAGGCAAGGCCCGTATGGCACGCTTTGAAGAGCTGAATACTAACGATTACCAAAAACGTAACGAAACCAACGAGCTGTTTATTCCGCCCGGACCTCGTTTAGGTGACAAGGTTATTGAAGTGAATAACCTGACCAAATCTTATGGTGACCGCGTTTTGATCGACAACCTGTCGTTCTCTGTACCTAAGGGTGCGATCGTCGGTATTATCGGTGCCAACGGCGCGGGTAAATCAACCCTGTTCCGCATGTTATCCGGCGCAGAAAAACCAGACAGCGGCAGTATTGAGCTAGGTGAAACTGTGCAACTGGCCTCGGTTGAGCAGTTCCGCGATTCGATGAATGATAAGAACACCATTTGGGAAGAAATCTCCGGTGGTCAAGACATCATGCGTATCAACAACATGGAAATCCCGAGCCGCGCCTATGTGGGCCGCTTCAACTTCCGTGGTGGCGATCAGCAAAAAATCATCGGCACTCTGTCGGGCGGTGAGCGTAACCGCGTGCATTTAGCCAAACTGCTGCAAGCGGGCGGTAACGTCTTATTACTCGACGAACCCACCAACGACTTAGACGTTGAAACCCTGCGCGCACTGGAAGAAGCGATTCTGGAATTCCCAGGTTGCGCTATGGTGATTTCGCATGACCGTTGGTTCCTCGACCGTATCGCGACCCACATTCTGGATTATCGCGACGAAGGTCAAGTGAACTTCTACGAAGGTAACTACACCGAATATTCGGCATGGTTGAAAAACACCTATGGCGCCGATGTGGTTGAGCCACACCGCTTGAAATACAAGCGGATGATTAAGTAAATCTAGAATCTAGACAAGTGTAAATCTGAGGAGTTTAGCTCGAAAGGGTTAAGCTCCTTTTTTATGGCATTCAGTTACGCTATGAGTGCCGTAGACTTTGGCGCTATTTCAAAGGTGCTATTTCAAACTGACACTATTTCAATTCAAGCTGGCAAAGTAGGCCACCAGCATGTCCATCATCACCCTAAGTGCAGGTTGCATGTGTTTGCGGGATTGATACACGCCATACACACCGAGGGACTGAGGTTTAAACTCAGTTAATAAAGGCACTAGCTGACCCGAGTCTAAATAGGGTTTCGCCGCCCAAACCGGCTGCATAGCAATTCCCTCACCAGCCAGCGTGGCATTGAGCACCACCATAGAATCATTGGCGCTGAAATTACCATTCACAGGCACGTTAAATACTTGACCTTGGTTTGACTTAGGATCGGAGTTCAGCGCTTGAGCCTGTTTCGCCCCTACATCGGTTTTATAAAAGCGCCACATCACATCGCCAAAATAAGAATAGGTTAAACAGTTATGCTGAGTTAAATCCTCGGGATGCAGCACGGCGGCGCGCGCGGCAAGATAACTCGGTGCGGCGCACACCACAGACTCACACTCCCCTAAGCGCCTAGCGATAAGATTGGGATCGAGTTCATTGGTGATGCGAATAGCCAGATCAATACGCTCGGCGACTAAATCGACGGTTTGGCTGCTCACGTGGAAATTCACGCTCGCCTGCGGATAACTGGCTAAATATTGCTGTACCACGGGCGCTAAAATCTGATGCGCCAAAAACTGGGAGCAGCTAATACGCAATAAGCCTCGCGGAATCGCCACAGCGGCATGACTGACCGCCGGCACTTCGTTAGCCAGTTCGAGCAGCCGATGGCAATAGTCCAGCACTTGCTCACCCGCTGGCGTTAAGCTGAGGCTACGCGTCGAGCGATGCAACAACCTAGCACCAGACCATTCTTCCATTTCGCTCAAGTAACGGGTCACCATAGAACGCGACATATCTAAGGCATTGGCGGCGCTGATCATGCTGCCGCGTTCAACAATAGTCACAAACACCTTAGCCGCTTCGAGTCTGTCCATGATTTATCTCCACTCTCGTTCAATCACTCACTTTCAATCATTCGAAGGCTCAATGACATACTCGCGTACCCACATAACTAAGTAACTAGTAATTAAGAATGCAATAGTACACGCAGCTATTCGTCCGATTAATGCAACAAACATGGGCAGATACTCGCATTTATCTATTGATTATTGCAACCTATACTTAACTCACTTTTGCAGCAGCTGCAAATCAATGAATGCTAAATCGAACCTTTTACTCTTTCACCCTGTGACTATAAGTGAGCCCCAAATGAACACATCGACCTATGCAATACGTAACACAGTTAACGCCACATTGAAGGCCTCGTCTAAAATCAGCCTAGCCGCCACCTTGTTGCTGGCGGGACTTAGCGCGGTCAATGCTGCGCCATTACAAGTGAGTCATTTTAATCCGGGCGAAAACAGCATCTTTGCCGTGTCATCGAGCTTTATCAGCGGCGAACACGAAATGATGCTAGTCGATGCACAATTTCAAAATAACGATGCCCAAAAATTGGTCGACACCATTAAGGCCAGCGGTAAAAAGCTGACTCAGGTGTATATCAGCCATAGCGATCCTGATTTCTATTTCGGCTTAGCCGTGATTAAAAAGAATTTCCCCGATGCACAAATCGTCGCGACTCAAACCACTGTCGATGCTATTAAAGCCTCAATGGAAGGCAAACTCGCCTACTGGGGGCCGATTTTAAAAGATAATGCGCCAAGCGAATTAGTGTTACCTAAGGCGATTCACAGTGACACTTTTACTATCGACGGCGAGCAAGTGATTATCAAAGGTTTTAATGATAAACACCCTAAACACACTTTCCTGTGGGTGCCATCGGCAAAAACTATTACAGGTGGCGTGGAAGTATTTGATAAAACGCATGTTTGGATGGCTGACACTCAAACTGCCTCTGAGCGTCAGGAATGGTTAACCCATTTAGATGCAATGGAAAAACTGCTGCCGACCACAGTGATCCCAGGGCACTATTTAGGCGAAGCGCGATTTAATACCCACGCCATCGATTTTACCCGTGAATATGTAAAAGCCTTTGAAATCGCGGCAAAAGCCTCGAAAGATTCAGCCGAATTAATCCAAAAGATGCTGGCACTATACCCACAAATGCCAGCTGATGCAGGACTTGAGATCAGCGCCAAAGTTTACATGGGTGAAATGACCTGGCCTATGTAAGCCCAGCCATATCTATCTCGGCGATTAGATACAAGCATTTAAGTGCAAATAGTTAAAGACAGGCACGTGAGCGATTGCGTGCCATTTTTAGCTAAATAACGGTACCAACCTAACTATTTTAATCGATGTTCTCAAAGGGCTTAAGTCGCTAATGTCGCGACGAACTTAAGCCAAAAGGTTTAACTATGACTCAGCCAACAACCCATCCAACTAGCACAACCAGCAGCACAGCAACGGCCAAAGAGCGCACTCTGCACGCCATTATCGACCCTTTATGTGGTTGGTGTTATGCCGCAGCGCCTTTACTCGATGCCGCCGCAAAAGCAGGCTTTACCATTAAGCTCCACGGCGGCGGTATGCTCACGGGCCCAAGACGTAAACAAATCGATGCTAACTGGCGCGATTATGTTATGCCCCACGATCTGCGTATTGCCGAGCTAACCGGACAACCTTTTGGGGAAAACTATTTTGATGGTCTGCTGCGCGATACCACAATCGTACTCGACTCGGCGCCTCCGATTAAAGCCATGCTCGCAGTCGATGCTATGGGTGGCGACAGTTTGGCCTATCTACACTCAGTACAACTGGCCCATTACCGTGATGGTCACAGCGCCAGTGATGAAGGTAATCTTGCAAGGTTAGCCGCTGAACTTGGGCTCGACCCTATAGGCTTTGCGCAACATTATGCCCAAGGTGAAGACAAGCTATATGAGCATATTGTTGAATCTAGAGCATTACTGAATCTGATGGGTGCCCAAGGCTTTCCTTCAATGGCTATAGAGGATGATGACGGCAACATCACCGCCATTAATATCAACCGCTTTTATGGCCAACCCGCCCAGTGGTTAAACCATCTTGAAACACAGTTTGAGTCGTAATCATGCCAACGCTTAATGGTGTTCCAACAAGCTCTTTAGTGAGTGAGCCTGCTCAGTTAAATCTTCTCGAAACAACAAGACAGGCTGATGCGAATCTTGCACTGGTAAAAAGCACCTATGAGGGAAGTAGCTCAGCCGAGAACGCCAAAAATCTTCAGCTTGCCTTAGCGAGTGACGCACGCTGGACAGAGGCGGCAGGTTTTCCCTATGCGGGCACTTACATAGGTTTTAGTGCGATAGCCGCCAATGTGTTCACCCGCCTCGAAAAAGAATGGAATAACTATCGTGTCGATATCGAAGACTATGTCGCCCAAGGTGATAAGGTTTTTGCCTTCGGTACTTATTCAGGTACTTATGTCAAAACGGGCAAACATTTTACCGCTCGAGTCGCCCATTTATGGAAGATACACAGCGGCAAAATCGTCAGTTTCGAGCAGTTTGTTGATAGTTATACCGTCGTCAATGCCATGTAACTGCCAATACCATGTAAAGACAGTCATGCACTATAGACATGCAATGATGGAATAACTGAACAATGAGGCGGGCAAGTTTAATTTAGCCCGCCCCACGACTTGCCGATGTTAAGCCTTATCCGTATGATTTAGTGTTTTCAATAGGTTGAGCACTTGACATTAAGTACTTAAGATTAGGTACTTGCGATTAAGCGTTTGGATTAAGCGCTTGAAATTGAATTCGTCAAGCTGCACGTTCTAAGACTCATCAACTCAACTGTTTAAAATTAAAAAATGAATAACTAAAACAAGAACAAGGATGCGGTCTAATGCAAATCAATTCGATGCCAGTCGGGGCTCACCCAATCACGCTATCTATGACGCGACTTAGCCGAGCCAGCCAATGGATACTCAAGCAACAGAGAAAATTCACGCCCCTGTTATGGCTTGTCACCGCACTCCCCTTTACCTCACTTGCGTTTATCTCACTGACGGCCAATGCAAGTGAAGCCGAGCTAGAACTAAAAGTTCAAGAAAACAGCGTCACCGATGGCCCTTATGTATTTTTAGATGATGCTCAAAAAGACATAGCCTATTGGATTTGCCAAAGCGAGCTTAAACAAACAAGGATTGCGAAGGCGCAGTTAACTCGCCCTGCCAGTTGCGGTGAATTACCCCAACCGCACCTTCATACACAAACTGTCACGGTTGAGCCAGATACCTTCACCCATGTCAGCAAAATTGTCGCCCTTAGCGATGTACACGGTCAGTTTGATGTAATGATTAACTTGCTAAAAGCCCATCAGATTATCGACAAAGATAACCACTGGGCCTTTGGTGATGGTCATATGGTGATGACGGGCGACATGTTTGACCGTGGTCATCAAGTCAATGAAGTATTGTGGTTTTTATATACCTTAGACCAAGAAGCCCAAGCTGCGGGCGGACGCTTACATCTACTCATGGGCAATCACGAGCAAATGGTGTTTCGCGGCGACTTACGCTACGTCAACGAACGCTATCAAGTCTCGGCAGATTTACTCAAACGCAGCTACGATGCGCTCTACAACAAAGACACCGAAATAGGCCAATGGCTTCGCAGCAAACATACCTTAGTCAAAATCAATAATATCTTGTTTATGCACGGCGGCATCAGCCCTGAATGGGTCGAGCGTAAATTAAATATCAGCGATGCTAACCAATTATTTCGTCAGCATTTAGATGATAAAAAAGCCGATTTGAAGCAAGACGATTTACTCAACTTTTTGTTTTTTACCAATGGTCCAACTTGGTATCGTGGCTACTTTAAAGATGAACTGAAAGAGTCGGATATCGATAGCATACTGAGCTATTTCAAGGTCGATCATATCGTCGTAGGGCACACATCGCAGGAACAAGTTCTTGGGCTTTATCATAATAAAATCATTGCGATAGATAGCAGCATTAAGAATGGTAAATCCGGTGAGCTGTTACTTATCGACGCTGGAAAACTCCGCCGAGGTTTGTATCAGGGTGAGCAGGTTTCGCTATAACCTGCCTCACTACTATCTTTTGCCCCAATACGTGAATGAGCTAGCGCCTTAATCCATGAATGTGCTGGGGCAATAAGGCATGAATGAGCAAGGGTAAAACGGGCGCCCGCCATGGCTCTAAATCGGCATAACGCTCAATCGTATGGCGCTCAATATGCACTCATCTTTATATCCATAAGTTCGCCTGTTCTAATTAACTCTGACTATACTCAAGCCAAGTGCGACTCACCTAAGTGCTGGAGTAGAAATGGGGAAGAAATTACTCACATTATCTAGCTTTTGCTTGTTTCTATTCAGCTTCTATCCCCCTCTGCATTTGCGGGCAGGGAACTCCAATTAGTCGCCACTAACTATCCTCCTTTTTATGCCGATGCTTTACCTGAACAGGGCGGCGTTGCGCAAGTCGTCAAAGAAGCTTTTAAACGCAAAGGTTACACTGCCAGCCTCAAGTTTTATCCCTTCGCCCGCGCGGCTTTACTCGTTAAAACTGGCCAAGCTGATGGCATCATTGGGCTCTGGTATCGTAAAGAGCGCGAGCAATGGGCCCAATATTCTGCGCCTATCCAACCCGTACAAATTGTGTTTTATAAACGTAAAGATTCACCGCTGAGTTTCAGTCAACTTTCAGATCTTAAACCTTTCACTATCGGTATAGGTCGCGGTTACGCTAATCCGCCAGAAATCTTCGCCGCGGGGCTCACCACAGAGGAAGGAAATTCGGATGAGATGAATCTCAAAAAGCTATTTTTAAAGCGTATTGACTTAGTCTTGATTGGCCATAACTTAGCGAGGTATTTAATTAAAAAAGGACCAAGTGAATATGAGGGTGCCTTTGAGCAAGTCGGCCAACCCATAGCGACTGAGGTATTTCATTTAGGGATCTCTTTGGCTGTGGCGGATCATCCGCAGTTAGTGACGGATTTTAATCAAGGTTTAGAGAGTATGCGCCGCGAGGGACGATTAGCGGCAATTTTAAGCCAATACCCTCAGGTTGAAACGACTCAAGCGCCGATTGAAAAACGCGAACTGAAGTCCATCCCTAAAGTCCGTCCAGCTTTTAAAAAGCAATAACAGCACAAAAAAACAGCACAATTCTCGTTGAATTGTGCTCAATGCTCAAAAAACACAATTTCTTTCATTTTCGTTCGCTTACCTTTACAAACTTTTACCCAACTGGCGTACGTTATTCACTAGAATAGCGCCATTAGAGCGATTACCTTTTTAAACTGCCTTTGCGCGAGATAATAATTACAATGAAAAAAACCATTTTTGCCATTGCCCTGCTTGCGATTATCGCCACAGCGGTCAGTTTTAGTGATGTCCTTCAAGCGGCTAAACCCGAGAACGCGCCACATCTTATGCGTACCGTTCCTGTGGTCACGGGTGAAGTGATTGAATATCCATTAGCGCAATCTATCTCTCTTATCGGCAAACTCGCGGCTGAACGTGCAGTGATCATTGCACCGCAAGTCACAGGTAAGATTAAACAAGTCGCAGTGACCTCAAACCAAGCGGTGAAAAAAGGCCAATTACTGATCGAACTCGATGATATGAAAGCCCAAGCCGCCGTCGCCGAGGCCAATGCTTTCCTCAATGATGAAAAACGTAAACTCAAAGAATTTGAAAAACTGATCAGCCGTAACGCCATTACCCAAACCGAGATTGACGCACAAAAAGCCAGTGTTGATATCGCCCAAGCACGCTTATCCTCCGCCCAAGCAGATTTACATTACCACTCGCTGATAGCGCCTTTTGCAGGTAATACTGGCCTGATTAATTTCAGCGAAGGCAAGATGGTCAGCATGGGCACTGAGCTGATGTCGCTAGATGATTTGTCCAGCATGCGCCTCGACTTACAAGTGCCTGAGCATTTCCTATCGCAACTGAGTATTGGCATGCAAGTATCAGCCACCAGTCGCGCTTGGCCGAATGAAATCTTTACTGGCAAAATGGTAGCTATCGATCCCCGCGTCAATGAGGAAACCTTAAACCTCAAAGTACGAGTGCTATTCGATAATCCGAAGAAACGCTTAAAACCGGGCATGATGATGTCGTCAACCATCACTTTCCCAGCGATTTCAGCACCTATGGTGCCAGTACAAGCTCTTGAATATTCAGGAACTAAACGTTACGTATACGTAGTTAGCGCCGACCACATTGCCCACCGCACAGAAGTGACACTCGGGGCACGTATCGATAACCAAGTCTTAATCGAAAGCGGTTTAAACATAGGTGACAAAGTCGTGGTACAGGGCTTAGTCAATATGCGCGATGGCCTGCAAATCAATGAAGTCACGCTCGATGATAAAGCCTCAGCCCGTGCGACAGAGCTTTCAGGTCCTAAAGCAACGGAGACGAAATAATGTGGTTATCCGATGTTTCGGTTAAACGCCCTGTCGTTGCCATCGTTTTAAGCTTACTGCTATGTGTATTCGGCATAGTGTCGTTCACTAAACTGTCGATACGAGAAATGCCCGACGTCGAAAGCCCTGTGGTCACCATCAGCACCAGTTACTCGGGTGCGTCGGCGGCGATTATGGAAAGCCAGATCACTAAGACTTTAGAAGATGAGCTAACAGGGATCAGTGGTATTGACGAAATCACCTCGACCACACGTAACGGTAGCTCGCGTATCACAGTTAAATTCCTCCTCGGTTGGAACTTAACCGAAGGGGTCAGCGATGTGCGTGATGCCGTGGCCCGCGCCCAACGCAGACTCCCAGAAGATGCAAAAGACCCCGTCGTCTCAAAAGACAACGGCTCCGGCGAACCCTCAGTCTATGTGAACTTAAGCTCGAGTGTGATGGACCGTACTCAATTAACGGACTACGCCCAGCGAGTACTCGAGGACAAATTCAGCTTAATCAGCGGCGTGAGTTCTATCAGCATTTCCGGCGGCTTGTATAAGGTCATGTACGTCAAGCTCAGACCCGAACAAATGGCAGGACGTAATGTTACCGCCACGGATATTATCAACGCCCTGCGTAAAGAGAATATCGAAACGCCCGGCGGCCAAGTGCGCAACGACACCACAGTGATGTCGGTGCGTACCAAACGCTTGTACTACACGCCGAAGGATTTTGACTATCTTGTGGTGCGTACCGCCAGCGATGGCACGGCTATCTACTTAAAAGATGTGGCGGATGTGGCTGTTGGGGCACAAAACGAAAACTCGACCTTCAAAAGCGACGGCATAGTTAACATCAGTTTAGGCATTATTGCCCAGTCCGATGCCAACCCTCTGCTCGTTGCCAAAGAAGTGCATAAAGAAGTTGATCGCGTACAAGACTTCCTGCCCGAAGGCACTAGCCTAGTGGTCGACTTCGACTCGACCGTATTTATCGACCGCTCGATTAACGAAGTGTATAGCACACTTTATGTCACGGGCGCCTTGGTCGTACTCGTGCTGTATATCTTCATTGGACAAGCGCGGGCGACACTCATCCCTGCGGTAACGGTTCCGGTATCGTTAATCTCGGCATTTATCGCCGCTAACATGCTAGGTTATTCGATTAACCTACTGACATTAATGGCGTTAATTCTCTCCATCGGTCTAGTGGTGGATGATGCGATTGTGGTGGTTGAAAACATTTTCCACCATATCGAAAAAGGTGAAGAGCCCTTACTCGCCGCCTATAAAGGTACTCGAGAAGTGGGCTTTGCCGTTATCGCCACTACGGCGGTACTGGTGATGGTATTCCTCCCAATTTCATTTATGGAGGGCATGGTCGGACTACTATTTACCGAGTTCTCCGTGATGCTGGCGGTGTCAGTGCTGTTCTCCTCCTTAGTGGCACTCACACTTACGCCTGTACTGAGCAGTAAATTACTCAAAGCCAACGTCAAACCGAATCGCTTTAATCGTTGGGTCGACAGCGGCTTTGCTCGCATGGAAAGCGTTTATCGCGTCGCAGTGACTCGAGCGATTAAACTCCGTTTACTCGCGCCCTTAGTTATCCTCGCTTGTATCGGCGGCAGCGCTTGGTTAATGCAACAAGTGCCGTCACAGCTGGCGCCGCAGGAAGACCGCGGTGTGTTGTTCGCCTTTGTTAAAGGCGCCGAAGGCACCAGTTATAACCGTATGACAGCCAACATGGACATAGTCGAAGACAGACTCATGCCCTTGCTGGGTCAAGGTGTGCTGCGCTCCTTCAGCGTGCAAGCCCCCGCGTTTGGTGGCCGTGCGGGCGATCAAACGGGCTTTGTGATCATGCAGCTTGAAGATTGGGGTACACGCACCGAATCCGCACAGCAAGCGCTTGGGATTATTAGCAAAGCATTGAAGGACATTCCCGATGTGATGGTTCGCCCTATGATGCCAGGCTTTAGGGGCCAATCGAGTGAACCGGTGCAATTTGTGCTTGGTGGTTCCGACTATGCCGAACTGTTTAAGTGGGCGCAGGTGCTCAAAGAAGAAGCCAATGCCAGCCCTATGATGGAAGGTGCCGACTTAGACTACGCCGAAACCACGCCTGAGCTTATCGTGACGGTTGATAAAGAACGCGCAGCGGAGCTTGGGATCAGTGTCGATGACGTCTCGCAAACCTTAGAAGTGATGCTCGGCGGTCGCACCGAAACCACCTATGTGGATCGCGGCGAAGAATACGATGTGTACTTGCGCGGTGATGAAAACAGTTTTAACAACGTTGGCGATCTTAGCCAAATCTACATGCGTTCCGGTAAAGGCGAATTAGTGACGCTTGATACTGTCACCCATATAGAAGAAATTGCCTCGGCACAAAGATTAAGCCACACCAATAAGCAAAAATCGATCACCCTCAAGGCTAACGTCAGTGAAGGTTACACCTTAGGTGAAGGCTTAAAGTTCCTTGACGCTAAAGCCATTGAATTATTACCTAAAGATATTTCGATTGGTTACACGGGCGAATCCAAAGATTTTAAAGAAAACCAAAGCAGTATCTTTATCGTATTTGGTTTGGCTTTACTGGTTGCCTACTTAGTATTAGCCGCACAGTTTGAGAGCTTTATCAACCCGTTAGTGGTGATGTTTACTGTGCCTATGGGTGTATTCGGTGGTTTCTTAGGACTACTGATCACCAGCCAAGGGATCAACATCTACAGCCAGATAGGCATGATCATGTTAATTGGTATGGTGACTAAAAACGGTATCCTCATCGTGGAATTTGCCAACCAATTGCGTGACCGCGGCTTTGAACTCGATAAAGCTATTATCGATGCGTCATCCCGTCGTTTACGGCCAATCCTAATGACAGCCTTCACCACCTTAGTGGGCGCTGTACCGCTAATTTTCTCGACGGGCGCAGGCTCAGAAAGCCGTATCGCTGTAGGTACTGTAGTGTTCTTCGGAATGGCGTTTGCTACCTTTGTGACCTTACTGGTGATCCCCGCCATGTATCGATTAATCTCGGCCACGACCCATTCACCGGGTTATGTTGAAGCTAAGCTCGAAGCGGCGATTAAAGCACAAGAGTTAGCGGCACAAGAGGCGGCGGCAAAACAGCAAGAACTCGCACCTAAAGCCTAGCGCTAATAATAACTGCAGAAGATCACAGAACAAAAAGCCAAGACACTCAGTGTCTTGGCTTTTTTATTGGCGTCTTAATCAAGTTTCCTTGCCCTACATAGGATATTGGGAATTTATCTATCCAATCACAACACAATTTCGGCCAGCGGATTTAGCGCTATACAACGCACTGTCTACCCGGAAAAGTGCGCTGCGCAGACTCTCATTATCTTGAACACAGATACAGCCAAAACTCATAGTCAAATTCAGTTGTTTATCTTGATAGAAAAAATCCGTCGACGCTAAATCTAAACGTAATTGCTCTGCAATTTGATATGTTTCATCTAAGGAGTAACCTTGTAAAACAATCAAGAATTCTTCACCTCCCCAACGTGCAATACAAGCAGCGGATTGCTGTAGCCCTTCAAGTAACCTTGCAACTTGTACTAAGACATCATCCCCACATAAATGACCAAACGTGTCATTAATGGCTTTGAAATAATCGACATCGCACATTAATAAGCAAAGGTCAGAGCCATTTGTGGTACTTAAGGCATTCTCCAACACTGCTTCCGCTTTACGGCGATTAGCGAGGCCAGTCAACACATCGGTATTAGACAAAGTTTGATTTTCATCAATAAGCAATTGTAAATCATGGATATCTCTCATCGTTACTATATGCAAGTCCGATTGATTCTCTGTGGTAATTTGTGCCGTGATCAAAAACCAACGGTACTCACCGTTACGACAAAGAATGCGAGCCTGCATTTCAGCCGTATCGATTCCTGCATTGATACTGCTTTCAACAATTTTTGCCCATCCTTCAACCATAGCTTGGCGCACTAAAGGATCTGGATACACAGTATTAAACCAAGCATCCATATCGGGAATATCGACTAATGTGTAGCCAATCTGTTCGATAAAGGCATGATTAACAAAACGATGGATCCGCTGTATACGGCCAGACATCTCATTCATGCGTGATTCTGAAAGCAGGATTGGAATAGGAATGAAATCTAAGCTTTTAAAGAGAATTACCTCACTGGTATTGCGTGCTGTCATTAACCTTCTCCGCTCAAATTCCAGACAAAGATCTGTTATCACATCCCAAACCTAATTGGGGCTAAAAGATGATAGATAAAATATAATTTAACGTTTGAATTTATTCAGAATTCAATCAAATACAACACGGTTACGGCCATCATTTTTAGCTTTATATAAAACGCTATCAACCCGAAATAATAGACTATGCAAGCTTTCAGCAACTTGATGCCCGACACACCCAAAACTCATGGTCAAATGCATATGCTGGCCATAGGATTGGTAATCCGTGGATTCAATATCACAACGCAACTTCTCGGCAAGCTCTATAGCGACTTCAAGTTCAGTGTTTTCCAGCACGATCAGAAACTCTTCCCCTCCCCAACGTGCGACACAGGAGGCAGAGGGGACATAGCGCTTAAGCTGATCCGCTACTAATTTAAGCACATCATCCCCACACAAATGACCAAAGTTATCATTGATACTCTTAAAAAAATCGATATCACACATCACTAAACAGAGTGAACCTTGTGCATCAGCACTGTGTTCTATGGCTAAAGCGAGGAGCTGTTCCACTTGACGACGATTGGCAAGTCCCGTCAGTAAATCGGTATTAGACTGTCGCTTGTTATCCTCAATCAGTAACTGCAACTGATGAACATCTCTCATAGTGACTATGTTTAAGTTTGATTGATTTTCTGTGGTAATTTGAGCTGTGATTAAAAACCAACGATATTCACCATTGCCACAGCGAAGGTAAGTTTGAAAACCTGCGGTACTCAGCCCCTGTTTTTCACTTACATACACAGCCCTATCCCAATCAAACATCGCTTTATCTCGAAGGATTGGCTCGGGATAAACAGTATTAAACCAAGATTCAATATCGGGTATGTCCGACATGGTATAACCCAATTGCTCAATAAATGCATGATTCATAAATCTATGCACCCTATGAGTGCTTGGGCGACGTCCTTCAACGTCCAAGGCCTCAGATAATAGAACTGGGATAGGTATATAATTTAAACTTTTGAATAATAAGACTTCACTATCTTCTGAAAAAAGTCGACGCATCCGTATCTCCCCATACAACGAATAACATAGAGATAACATTTAGTGTGATAGAACCACATATGATTTGTGAGGACAAGAACTCACTTAGGCTGTCGTCGATATAAAAACGCTACAATCGCACATCGTAAAATCAGAAAGTGACTTTGAGTACATCTAAAATGATGGAATCACAATTACTTAAGGAAAGCCTAATGAAAAGTGTTTGTTTGAAAAGACATTGATTCCCTTTGTTCGGATGCTCGTTTTTCGTACTACTCAGTAGTAACAATATTCAATAGAAGCTTTGAGATGATGGGATTTAGCGGAAGAATAGATGCGTAAACGTCACCATTCATAACTCTCTGCTTATGAATAGACTGTGGTCTACTCAATGATGAAGTTAATTTTACTTCCTGCCATGCCTCGATTGATTTCGACAGCACCCAAGAGGCAGCAAAGCAGCAGGAACTCGCACCTAAAACCTAGCTTTTCACGTCTATACAAAATGTAGAAATTACATAGAAAAGCCAAAGTACTTAGTATCTTGGCTTTTCATTTGCGTCTTAAGCGTTTTTTGCTTTATTGGCTAAGCCTAAAAGTAAACCTAAGCCAACGCAAAGCAGTGCACTTAACGTAATCACAATACCTAAATGGTGGATGATTCCCGCGCCGCCTAAACCTAATCCCAACAGAATATAATAAAATAGTCCAAAGAGTGCGCCAGCAGAGCCCGCATAGGTGCGGTAGTTTGCCAGAGCAGAGCTTAGTATGTTCGGAATTGCGATACCGTAAGCCATCACAATCAATAGCATAGGGGCTAGAAAGTAAACATTATTCAGCCCAATAAAGGTCGATTGAAGGAGCCAAATGCCCAGTCCACCGACAAGTGCAATAGCACTGGCTAAGCGAACGAGTTGTGCGCTGGTGTGGCCTCGACCCAGCATTATTTTATTAACATAACTACCAAGGAAAGCACCAAAGCCTAACAGTAAGCCACTAGTACCAAACGCGAGTGTCGATAAGCCTTGCGCCTCAAACATAAATGGCGCCAGTGAAAAGTAGCTAAACCACATTAGGTTAAACGCCGCCACCAACAAGCTGCTCTTAATAATCTCGCTGTCGGTAAGCATCTTAATCGCTAACTCGCCTATCGCGATTTTCTGGGTATGTGTGGGTTTGGTTTCGGGTAAAGATTTTACCGACAAAAACAGCAGCACAATTGCAGAGACCATGAGTGCGGCAAACACACCTTGATATCCCCAATACGCACTGAGGATACTGCCCAATAGCAATCCGATGACAGGGCTTATCCCAAGTGACATTCCCATCACAGAAAAGACTTTGGCTAATTCTTCGCCGCTATAACTGTCACGCATCATAGTTTGGGTAATCACAGAACCCACTGCCGCGCCAAAAGCCGACAATATGCGGGCCAGCAACAACAGGCTAAAATCGCTCACCATCAAGGCTAACGCAGAGCCAATGGCATAACATACTAATCCCGCGAGCATAGCTTTACGGCGACCAATAATGTCGGCTAAGCGGCCCCAGCAAAATACGCCGATAGCAAAAGCAATAAAGTACACAGATAAGGTTTGCGATGCGCCAGCAATCGACACTGCAAAGTGTTCTGCAATATTAGGCAACGCTGGGCTATAGATTGTTTCCATAATTTGCGGAAACATCATTAGCAGCACAGCGAGCCCTAAAGGGGGTTTTATATTCATGATTTTTAGTCCATTTCAGCACTCCAACAAATGAGTTGGTTTACCGAAATGTCACTCCATACTTGTCAAAGATGGCGCAGTATAGATAAAATCCAAATGTGACAATTAACAACACTTAGACAAAAAACATCAAAAATAGGACAAGATGGCCTTTATTCAACCCGAACAACTATTTAATCCAGATCTGCTGGATAATCTGGTTATTGGCATTGCCGCCAATATGGGCGAACACGACTCGGGAATGCATCACCACAGGAAGGCACAACTGCTTTATGCTCCAGCAGGATGCATGACATTCACCCTAACCCAGACTCAGGTGGTATTACCGCCGACGCGAGCCGCTTGGCTGCCAGCAGGTGTCGAGCACAGCGTCAGAATGCATAATGTCGTCGCCTATCGCTCACTCTACTTTGAGCCAGAAACCGTCAGCTCATTGCCCGATAAGGTCACTATTTTCCATGTAAACCCACTACTCAAAGCCTTAATCGACACTATGTCGTTTTGGCCTTGGGACAAACCAAGAAGCAGTCAACACAATGCTTTTTCGCTGCTCTGCGAAGAATTGGGCAATGCCATGGAAGAAAATCTGGCTTTACCCCTCCCACAGGATAAACGTTTAACAACCTGGCTTGCGCAACTACTGCAACATCAGAAACCGCCAGCCAATCTTAAGGATATGGCAGTAGAAATCGGAGCCAGTGAACGCACAATTAGCCGCATTTTTAGCGCACAAACGGGCATGGCTTATCAAGCCTGGCGCCAGCAATGGCGCTTACTTGCGGCCATAGAACAATTAGCAACGGGAACCTCGGTGGCGCAGGTGGGCTTTAATTTACAATTTTCCAGCGACAGTGCCTTTATCAGCTTTTTTAAGCAATATACCGGCACTACTCCAGCACAATATTTCAAATAAGTACTGGCTCGACTGACTTACAATCGTCGAATCGAGCCTTGCCTCATATGCACTTTCATGACGCTAGCTGCGACGTTAGGCTTTCAAAGCTGGCGTGGCAGAAGACTTAAACCAAGCAAGCGGTTTTTGACGGCGCGTTAACATGTTTCCGAGCGCGACCAGCAAAAGTCCCGCGCTTGAATACCAAGTCCACTGATAATCCTCAAACACGCTCGATACGCTCAGTGCCACCACAGGGGTAATCACCAACAGATACGCAGCGGCATTAGCGCCAATTCGCTCAACCAAGATCAAATAAGCGGTAAAGCCAACCACAGAGGCGATAACGGCTAAGTAGAACAAGCTGCCAAGATAGCTGGTTGTCAGCGGTAAACTAAAACTTAAATCTTTAAACCAAATGATGAGCAATAACGCCGCACTGCCATAGCACATGGCATATGCTGTCGAGGTAAAGGGCGACATATTATCGCGCGAGTTGCGCATACTGATCATGTTACCAATCGAGAAAAACCACGTACCTAGCAGCGAAAACAATAAGCCCCACACTAAATTTTGTGACCACTGAGTCGCGAGCAAATCGGCACCAAAGAGTAAGCTAATGCCCCCCAGACCGACACCGACGCCTAACCAAAAATTACGACTGGTGGGCGTACCGTAAAAAATGCGGCCATGTATCGCATTAAAAATAGGGGCAGTGGCCATAATCACCGCCGTTAAACCGCTGGCGATATAATGGGTTGCGGTATAAAACGCGATAAAGTTCAAACAAAATAGACACACGCCTTGTAGCGCAAACCAAGGATGCTGCCTAAGCTTTACCGCTTGCAGCTTGTTAAAGGCAAAGCCAATGGTGAACATCAAGAGACTCGCAATCGCAAACCGATAGAAAATCGAGACTTCCGTCGCCACCTCACCGTGCTGCCACTTAATGGCAATCCACGAAAAACCCCACACAAAAATCATCAGCAAATACATCACAGCAGCCATAATGAGTCTCCTACACCTTCATAAAATGCTTAATGAGGCAAACTATACAGCGATGGCTTTCGTCCTTATGTCACCATCTTGTTGGCCATAACACGATATTGCGGTTTTAATCGCGAGCGGACGTTGAGCCACGCCCATAAGTGCGATAATTTGGAAAGACAAAATGCTTAGCCAGTGAGATCACTAGGAACCCATGGAGCCCAAATACATCAGTTTTGATAAATCCGCCAAAACCTGTATTCGTAAACAAGCGATTACGGAGGATTTATCTTGGGCTCATTATCAAAATGCGAGCGAGCGTCTGTATTACCAAAACGATGCACAACATACGCTGAGCATGTATCTGGATGGCGGCTACGAAACCCACAGAACCGATATCAAGGCCGACTATGGCGCGCCCAGTAAGTTTTGTCTTATGCCCCAAGGTAGCGAGAGTCGTTGGCAACTGGGACAACCGCAGCAGTTTATGCATTTGTATTTTAGCGATGAACATCTTAAAAAATTGGCGGTGCGAGTCTTTGATAAAGATCCACGCCAAGTGCGTTTACCTGAGTTGACCTTTGTCGATAATCCGAGATTAGAGGCGCTGTTTCGGCACCAAGTTGCGGGGCTCGATTGGCAGACGAGGGATCACCATCTGATGATGGAACAAGTAACCGACACTGTACTGGTGACTTTGCTGCAAAGTTCAGGCTTTAATTTGTCGGTGGGGCCAATTAAGGGTGGGCTCGCACCTAAAGTGGCTAAAGCGATCAAAGAGTTTATTCATTGCCATTCCCATCGGCAGATTTACTTGTCTGAGTTGGCCGAGCTTGCCCAACTGAGTGAGTACCATTTTTGTCGCATGTTTAAATGCCAATTTGCGATGACGCCGCAGGAGTATTTGCTGCAAGTGCGCATTGAAAAGGTCAAACAAAGCTTGAGTCATTCAACGCAATCATTGACCGAGATCGCCCTCAATAATGGCTTTGCCAATCAAAGTCATATGGGGCGTTACTTTAAAAAACTCAGCGGCATGTCACCGGGCGAATATCAAAAATACCATAGAAGCTAACATACGCTTTGGGTTCACCATATCAACGGCTGAACCCAACACTCTAACATCCTTGAAAACCCCATTGCCTCGATATGCTATAGTGCCCTTACTCCCCTAGCCGTTGGAAAACGCCTTGAAGAAAATCGCTTTATTTGTCGATGTACAAAACATCTATTACACCTGCCGAGAAGCCTATGGTCGCCAATTTAATTATCGTAAACTGTGGCAACACTTAGGTTACGAAGGTGACATAGCCTTGGCCGTGGCTTATGCCATCCATAAGGGCGACGATGGGCAATTGAAATTCCAAGACGCACTAAAGCACATAGGTTTTGAGGTGAAGTTAAAACCGTTTATTCAGCGCAGCGATGGCTCAGCCAAAGGCGATTGGGACGTGGGGATCACCATAGATATTATGGAAGCAGCGAGTGAAGTGGATACAGTGATCTTATTGTCTGGTGATGGCGATTTCGATTTATTACTGCAAAAAATTCATCAAAAATATGGCGTTGAAACCCAAGTGTATGGAGTCCCTACCCTAACGGCTAAATCCTTAAGGGATGCAGCCTCTCAATTTCATCCCATAGATGAGGCGTTATTGCTCTAGTCACAAGACAAAAATGAGGCGATTCATCACACTAACCGCATCAAACACCTTAGCCATATTTAAAGGCCACTTTTTGATAATACAAACAACACACTAGTGATAGGTAATGTCCGTATACATAGGGGCGAGACGTTTTAGAAAGGCATTACGGGTCGATAGCGGAATATGTTGCTCTTTCATCGATTCAATCAAATGGCCGACTAAGGCATCGAAATCCGCTTGAGTAATATTCAAGCCTCTATGACTGTGCTGCATACTTTCGCCGTGATACACGCAGCCGCCATCGGCAACCAGACAAAAATGTTCGATGGCGCGCGCCCGAAACAGGGCAATATCTGTCTCTTGGAAGTGATGCACTATGCGTGGATCTGTGGCGATACGTGCCAGCAAGCCATCGACTATCGCCGATATGCCGGCTTCACCACCGAGCTCTTGATATAAGGTTTGCTGGCTTGCGGTTTGGCGACTCGAGTGAGTTTGTGATGCTGAGGTTTCGGTCGTTTGCACCGCACAGCCAGTGAAAAAAAACACTGCGACCAAAGGTATTAGCTTCACCCGTAAACGCCTCATAACGCTCCCTCCACCGACAGGTACCAACCCCGTTGCTCTTCAAATCCTGCAATACTGCCCAAATTCGCATAGGCCGTAACCACGGAAAGATGCTTATTGATAAACCAAGCTAAAAACACATCTTGCCAATCATCCTCACGGGCAAAAGCTAACTCATCGGGTTTCTGGCGATATTCGATACCCAGTGCCACATTATCCGTCAGCAATACCGCGGCAGAGGCTTCGAACACAAACTGGTAATCATGATTGGCTTGGGTACCAAAACCCAATAAACCCGTTTGATTCGCCTTGGTCGCGCGCACGGTCCCATTGAGTAATACATTTCGTCCCGCTACCGCATCAAAAAATACTTTGCTGGCAGCAACATACACATCTAAACCCCAATCATCCCGCGCCCCAACCGCCTGAGGAATCGCAAAGTCATCGACTCTTTTATACTGGGCACCTAAGGTAATTTGCGGCATAGCCGTATAAAGTAGCTCTCCGGCAAGCTTGTATTTTACGCCGAAGATATCTTGGCCTAACTCGCCGCCCATAGTATCTAAATCAAAGGTTTGCCGCGCAACGCTCAGCTCGAATCGATTATCAAAACTCAAAGAAGCGCCGATCACTTTCAGCGTAAAATCATCGACATAGACACCCGTCGCCATCGCCGTTGCCGACCATTCACCGCTACTACCATAACCGTTGATCACGGCCCATGGCACTATGCCACCGCCAGCACTGCCTTCAATCATCGTCCCGCCGCCAGTCGCGACCACACGGCTACCTTCAGCAAACGTAGGAACAGTGCCCAATAGTAAAAATAGGCAAGACAAAGCCTTAACATAAGTCCAAGTTAATGAATTCAACTTCAATGCATTTATGGAAATGTTCACTTGATGCTCCGCTCTAATTCTGTCGACGATGAATCGTTAGTCTAGCGTCTTTGCATATTGACTTGAGTAAACGCGCTTATGCATCAGCGGTATTTGGATGGTTAAACGCCTCGAACCACAGATCAAATTCAGCCGTTTTTAAGGGTTTCGAAAACACATAACCTTGAATGATATCGCAATCAAGATTACGCAATATCTCAACACCTTCTTGTTCTTCAACGCCTTCGGCTACTACGGTAAAACCTAAGCCGTGGATCAATTTAATACTCGTATCGACTATCATCACATCTTGGCTATCCGTGAGCATGTCTTTGATAAAGCTGCGATCAATTTTCACTTCATTAACGGGTAAAATTTTCAAATAAGCTAATGATGAATGACCTGTGCCAAAATCATCAATGGCAACAGACACGCCCATGTCACGGAATCGCTGTAATACACTCACCACTGTCTGTGCATCTTTCATCACGGCGCCTTCAGTGACTTCGATACAGAGTGCACCGCTTGGCAGATTATTATCTTTCAGTAAAATGGCGATTTGATTTGGTAAGCGAGTATCGACTAAATCATGGGCCGACAGGTTAATAGCCAGTTTTAGCACTATACCCCGCCGCTGCCATGTCACTAATTGCTGGATAGCCTGCTTCAATACCCACTGGCTAACAATATCAATGTTGCCTGAATTTTCAGCCAGTTGGATAAATTCATCGGGCGGAATAAACCCTAGCGTAGGATGTTGCCAGCGGATCAATGCTTCGGCGCCAGTGCACTGGTTTAGGCGTAAATCCACTTTAGGTTGGAACACTAAATACAATTGGTTTTGCGCTAAACCTATAGGCAAATCACGGATAATCGTCAGCTCACGCTGGTATTTCTCATCGGCGCCTTGACGATAACTGACGATGCGTTGCTCTTCGAGACAGGCTTGATTGAGGGCAATTTCGGCGCGGCGCACCAATACATCGATATCAGCACCATTACCATCGATTTCAAGTAATCCCGCACGCACGGTAAGAGAAATATTTGAGCCTTGGATTGGAAAGGGAGACTCCAGCATATCCAATGACTTCAGTAAATGTTCGGGGCGAATACCTTGACTATACAGAAGTAAAAATGAGTCACCGTCTAAACGCGCCAGTAAATCCGGTGTCGGTGCTAATTGCTCTAGGCGACGAGCAAAAAGCAGTAATAAAGTATCGGCGTTGGCAAAACCAATAATATCGTTGATATGGCGGAAATGTTTAATATCTAACAACACCATAGCACCGGATAATTTATCGTTAAGATCCGCCAAATGCTGTTTTGCGGCAAAACGATTGAGTAAACCTGTCAAGCTATCGTGGCGAGATTGGTAGACTAAATCCTTTTCCCGCGCTTCAATATCATCGCGCATTAAGGACAAACTCTTGGCCAACACCCTCAGCTCTGCTGGCGCACCTTGAATATTGGCAGGCTGCTTACCTTGACCGATTTTGCGGGCATAATTCACTAGTTGATGCACGGGTTCAGTCAAACTGCCCGACAACCAAATCGCAATCGCAATCGCCAGTGCTAAGGTCAAAGCAAAAATCAGCAGCATATTATTGCGTAGTTGCTGATAACTTTGCTGCCACTTGAGGTTTGATTGATGTAGTAGCGCTAATTGGCTGCCGTTATGATCATAAAGTTTGATCGCCATGGATAGATAATCCACGGGAATGTTCTCACTGGGCATTTTCAGTAGGCTGGGGAATAGGCTCGCCTGCTCTACCACACTGCGTTTTTCATCGTCGGATAAAGTTGACGCGATTTCGGTACGACCCGTGGCTTGATTGACAAAGCTGACATCGATACCGGTAATGGCTTTAGCTTGTTGGGCGACTTTCTCATCCAATAGGAACCCCATTCCGACCCAAGCAATCAAGGTCGGCGCCTTCACCGGCTGCAGCACAAACTGATAGCTAGCATGATCAAAATTAAGGATAGCTAACGCATTATGATTGCTGGTGGTCATATTAAATAAGGATTGAATATCATCCTGAGTGAGTCCGGGCAAACTCGAGGTCAAGAGATCCCCTTTAGGTGATAGCAATACAGCGGCGTCGGCACCAATACGAGAGCCGTGATTAGATAACACTGATTCAATGGTTTCTTGCTCACCAGTAGCAATCGCGCGCTTAAAACCAAAATCGGCACTGAGTACGGACAAACTTTGACTAAGCTGAATACCGCGATTCGATAACACTTCGAGAAACACATTCGCGCCAATATCGAGGCTTTTCTGTTGCTGTAAAAAGTTATCTTTTTCGGTCGCTGTCAACACAGAAAATGCCGTGGCAAATTGCACTAACGTCAGCACAATAAAGAAAACTAAAATCAGCCGAGCGCGAAAACTATTTAGCATGTAATGGCTTACCTTCAGAATCGTAGTGACCAAATCCCGACGGCGGAGCCGATGGTTTAGCTTGACGCTCAATGTCTAAGGACAGACTGAGTTGATTAGGACCATTAGCAATCAGTAAATCCGTTGGCTCTGATGCCGCCTTCTGCCATGGATGCCAGCGCTTAACTTTATATTGACCGGCGGTAAGTCCCTTAAACTGGATCTCACCTTTTTCGTCCGTCACAGCGACAATAGGGCTATCTGCCACATAGATAAATGCCTGCATATAATCGTGAATATTACAGCCAAGCGCGACCAAACCGGGTTTATCGAACTGAATCGGCGCTTCGGCCTGACCCACATACAATTTAAGTTCGAAAGGTTTAGCTTCTGAAAAAGAATACACATGGTGGCGAGTACGATCTAAGTTGGGAAAATCCACCTTTGCACCTTTAGGCACCGCCAGCACAAAGGGGATAAAGGTTCGATTTTTTTGCGACATTTCATAATGCTCGACAGGTATTGCATTATCGGGCATCACTGCAGGGATTAGCTCCACAACAGCATCGGCAATGGCCTGTTGTTGCAGATCTACTACATTAATATTGAGTTCAGCAGCCATGACTTGAGGCGTGAAATAGATCAAAACGCAAAGTACTAACGCATATAAAACGCGATATAGGATCATCCGTTACCTCGGGCATAGTGATGCAAGGCCAACAAGTACCTTAGCTGAGTTCTGCGTAAAAAAACGATCTAGATTCATCTAGCATTGTACGTTACTAATATATTGAATAATCATCAAATTATATAGAAAAGTCGTAAAACAGTAACCATTCTACTCATTCTGTGATAATGACGCGCTCAAGTGGCAATAAGTTATAAGCTAACAGAATGGTCTGGTAATAGTTATTCATTGTTTCTTATTGATGATCCAGAAAATACCAACGATATTCCTCATTTCTGGTTTTAGTTTTAACCTAGTGAGCAATACCATCACTAAGCATCAATTGACCTAATGTTATTTAACCCCAGCTAAAGATAGTCAAATCTAATCGCTCTCGCCGTGAATAAACAAAAAAGGCCTACTCAATGTAGACCTTTCATGTATTTTTCAACTAGAAAACAAGCTTAACCGACTGTTATCTCTTTATGCTCATCGGCTTTTTTACCGCCTCTCTTTGCTAAGGCATAGTAAAACAGCGGCGTTAGGATAAGACCAAATACAGTCACCCCAATCATACCAGCGAATACTGCCACGCCCATGGCTTGGCGCATCTCGGCGCCCGCGCCAGTGGAGAACACCATAGGTACCACTCCCATGATAAAGGCGATAGATGTCATCAAGATAGGACGTAAACGTAATCTTGCTGCCTCTAATATCGCCTCCATAGGTGCCATACCATGGTCTTGTTTCTCCTTTGCAAACTCGACAATCAAGATAGCGTTTTTAGTCGCCAGCCCCACCAGCACTATCAGGCCAATTTGGGTGAAGATATTATTATCGCCACCGTAAATCAGCACACCACTGAGGGCTGAAAGTAAGGTCATTGGGATGATTAAGATAATCGCCAATGGCAAGCTTAAGCTCTCGTACTGGGCGGCTAGCACCATAAACACTAAGATGATCACCAGCGGGAAAACCAAAAGACCCGTATTGCCCGCGAGAATTTGCTGATAGGTCAGCTCGGTCCACTCATAAGTCATACCATTAGGTAAGGTTTCAGCCAAAATTTTCTCAATCGCCGCCTGCGCTTGGCCGGTACTCACACCAGCTGCTGGACCACCGTTGATTTCAGCGGTCGTGAAACCGTTATAGTGCATCACTCTGTCTGGGCCTGAACTTTGGCTGACGTTGATGAACGAACCTAGCGGGATCATGTCACCATTCAGATTCGGCACCTTTAGCTGACTTATCTGCTGCGGACTTTGACGGAACGCCTCGTCGGCTTGCATATTCACCTGATAGGTTCGACCGAAACGATTGAAGTCGTTGACATAGGTCGAGCCCATATAGGTTTGTAATGTCTGGAAAATTTGATCGAGCGACACTGCCTGCTGTTTCGCTTTAGTCCGATCGATATCCAGTTCAAGTTGTGGCACGTTCACTTGATAGCTAGAGAAAACGCCAGCTAACTGAGGATCGGCCCACGCCTTGTACATCACTTGTTGGGTCACCTGATACAAGGCCTCATAACCAAGGTTGGCTCTGTCTTGAATTTGCAGACGGAACCCTCCTATGGTACCGAGGCCTTGCACAGGTGGCGGCGGGAAGATGGCAATAAACGCGTCTTGAATAGCAGCAAATTGCTGATTCAATTGTCCTGCAATGGCATTCGCCGACAGTTCAGGACTGGTACGCGAGTCAAAATCATCGAGCGCAACAAACACCACGCCTGAGTTAGGACTATTGGTAAAACCGTTGATGCTAAGGCCAGGGAAGGCAATCGAGTGCGCTACTCCGGGGTGATTTAGCGCAATCTCAGACATCTTCTTGATCACACTATCCGTACGTTCAAGGGATGCCGCATCGGGCAACTGGGCAAAGGCCACTAAATACTGTTTATCTTGGCCGGGCACATAACCCGTTGGTGTATTGGCAAATTGCACTCCCGTTAACGCCACCATGCCTAAATACACTAGGCCGATAATGCCGCCAAAACGGATCACCTTACGCACTAACCAGCCATAACCATCGGATGCACGGTTAAATAAGCGATTAAAAGGCACAAATAACCAAGCACCAAACAACTTATCCATTAGACGGGTTAAGCCGTCCTTAGGTGCATCATGGCTCTTGAGTAACAGCGCCGATAATGCCGGACTCAAAGTGAGTGAGTTAATCGCCGAGATAAAGGTCGAGATAGTAATAGTCAAGGCAAACTGTTTATAGAACTGCCCGGTTAAACCGCTCATAAAGGCCGTTGGAATAAACACCGCCGCCAGCACTAAGGTGGTTGCCACAATCGGGCCAGTCACTTCCTTCATCGCCTTTTGCGTTGCCTCTACTGGGCTTAATCCTGCAGCAATATTACGCTCGACGTTTTCGACCACGACGATGGCATCGTCAACCACGATACCAATAGCGAGCACCAGCCCAAATAGCGACAAGGCGTTTAACGAGAAACCGAGCAGATGCATAAAGGCAAAGGTACCGACCAAAGACACAGGCACGGCCACCAGCGGAATAATCGATGCGCGCCAAGTTTGCAGGAATAGCACCACCACTAACACCACCAGCAACACGGCCTCGAGCAGGGTTTTTACCACAGCTTCAATCGAGCCACGCACGAACACTGTTGGGTCGTAAACGATTTCGTATTCGAGTCCTTCAGGGAATCCTTTAGACAGCTCTGCCATTTTGGCGCGTACATCATCGGAAATCTGAATCGCGTTAGAGCCCGATGCTTGGAATACAGGAATAGCGACCGCGTCCTTATTATCGAGTAAAGAGCGCAGCGCATAACTCGTTGCACCCAACTCGATGCGGGCAACATCTTTTAGTCGGATCACCTCAGCATTCTGACCAACTTTGATAATGATATCTTCAAATTCAGACAGTTCAGTTAAACGACCTTTAACGTTAATCAAAAGTTGAAAGTCAGCACTGCCACTGGGCTGCGCGCCTAAACTGCCCGCTGCTGCCTGTTGGTTTTGCTCACGTACGGCGGCAATAATGTCCGCTGGCGATAAACCCAGCGCCGAGACTTTATTGGGATCAAGCCAAATTCGCAGGCTGTATTCGCCGGCGCCAAACAAACGTACCGCGCCCACACCGTTAATCCGTGCGAGCTCGTCTTTGACGTTTAGCGCCGCATAGTTAGACAAATACAGCATGTCGTAACGGTTATCCGGCGATAACAAATGCACCACCATGGTGAGATCCGGCGATGATTTTTCAGTAACAATACCTAAGCGTTGTACTTCCTGCGGCAGACGGGGCATAGCCCTATCCACTCGGCTCTGCACTTGGGTTTGAGCCTTATCCACATCCGTGCCAATCGCAAAGGTGATGGTCAAGGTCATGCGTCCATCGGACGTCGCCTGCGATGACATATACAACATGTCTTCGACGCCGTTAATTTCCTGCTCCAGCGGCGAAGCCACAGTTTCGGCAATCACTTTAGGGTTAGCGCCAGGATAGTTAGCGGTGACCACTACGGTTGGCGGTACCACCTCGGGATATTCGGTAATAGGCAACTGCCAAACGGCAATCGCCCCAGTGATAAAAAACAGCAATGACAGTACGGCTGCAAATATCGGTCTTTTAATGAAAAATTGCGACAACATAGTGTGTTATTCCTTAACCGCGGCTCGCCGTTTCGACCGCTTGCGCCGTCAAATGCTCTTGGTTTTTATCGAGTATTAACTGGGCTTGGCGTAGCGCCTCGAGCTTGTCGCTGTCGACCATGTCCACTATGTTTGGCTCAATTTGCATCTTAGGACGTACGCGTTGCATACCGTTGACGACGATCTTGTCATCGGCCATCAAGCCTTGGGTCACGATGCGCAGTCCTTGGACTTTTTCGCCTAAGGTCACGCCGCGATATTCGACCGTGCCATCATGACCGACGACCAGCACAAACTTATTATTGAGATCTGTGCCAACCGCTTTATCGTCAATCAAGATCCCCTCATAGGCGCCACTGCCCGCAGTACGAAGACGCGCAAACAAGCCTGGCAATAGGTTATTGTCTTCATTGTTAAAAGTCGCACGAACTCGAATAGTACCCGTCTGCTTATCCATCGCATTATCCACAAAGTCGACCATGCCAATATGGTGATAATCGCGCTCATTGGCTAAAGCCATGTAAACAGGATTATCGCCAGCACGGGGATCGTTACGTTTGTTCTGCGCAGTTAACTTCACGTATTTAAGGTAGGTTTGCTCGTCCACATCAAAATAGGCATACATGCTGGCGGTAGAGACTAAGCTGGTCAGCACACTCTGCCCTGCGGTGACATAGTTACCCGCAGTGACGTTAGCGTAGGATACGCGGCCATCAATCGGCGCTTGCACTTGGGTATAAGCTAAATCAAGCTCGGCGCGCATGAGTGCCGCTTTCACCGAAGCGACGGCCGCCGCAGTCTGACGTTTGTTCGACTCACGGGTATCGAGTAACTCGGCCGAGACCGCCTTTTGGTCAAATAATTTATGTGCCCGTTCAAAGTCATTAGTGGCCAGTTGCTCTGCAGAGAGTGCGCTAGCAAGATCTGCTTTTAACCGGGCCACTTCCACTTCAAACACGCTTGGATCGATGCGAAATAACACCTCGCCTTTTTTCACTAAGGCGCCTTCTTTAAAATTTACTGAGTCGATATAACCCGACACCCGCGGGATAAGGGTGACACTTTCTGGCGCCTGTAAACGACCGGTAAACTCATCCCATTCGGTGACTCGCTCATGCAATACCTGAGCGACATCCACCTTAGGCGCACTCGGTGCAGGTCCCTGCTGCGCTGTTTGCTCACCACAAGCTGAAAGGACGAAAGCAGCCACAGCCGTTAACATCATTATTCGTAAAGGTTTGTTACTCATCATATTACTATCCTCAAAGTGGCGGGCATTTCACGCTGTTCGAACCACACACATGCAGTTGTGTTACAAACCAAACCAATTAAATACCGACTGGTAAAAAATATTATGTACTGGACGGTAATATATAGCGTAAAATGATGCTGTCAACAAATTTATGTACCGAACGGTATTTAATTAAAAGTGTGCACTTACCCTAGGCAGGCAATGCGTCCAGAGGCAAAAGGCTACGAGTTTGAACTGCAAAGCATTTTGATGAATATTGAAGCAAACACTGACTAACGCAGATAACATGCTGAACTTAGGTGACACCTTGAATGACTAAGTAGACATATCCCCCTAAGTCCGTCATCGGTGGCAAGTGTGGCTGGACAGGGACTAAACCCATGTCTATCCTAGGGGCAATTGAGAATTGAGGAGCCTAATGATGTCAACCGTCACCCAGACGCCCTGTGTTGGTCGCCCACGAGCTTTTGACACTGACGATGCATTAGCAAAAGCCTTAGAAGTCTTCTGGCTCAAAGGTTTTGAAGGTACATCGTTAACCGATCTCACCCAAGCTATGGGCATTAATAAACCTAGCCTTTATGCCGCTTTCGGTAATAAAGAACAGTTATTTCTCAAAGCGATAGAATTGTATGAACAGCGCCCCTGTGCGTTTTTCTACCCGGCACTGGAACAAAAAACCGCCTATCAGGTTATCGAGTCAATGCTACTAGGTGCGGCAAGCTCTTTGGTGGATAAAAGCCATCCACAGGGATGTTTGATTGTTCAAGGGGCACTCACCTGTAGTGAAGCAGGGCAAGCGATTAAAGACACTTTGATTAATCGTCGCCGTGACGGTGAAATAGCCCTGTGCGAACGCCTGCAACGCGCCAAAGATGAAGGTGATTTGCCCGCTGACGCCGATCCCTTGCTGCTTGCCCGTTATATAGGCACTGTATTACAAGGTATGGCCGTACAAGCGACCAGTGGAATTTGCCCGAATGAACTGCGCAAAGTGGCCGAGCTAGTGCTGGCTAACTTTCCGCGTAATGATGAATCCTGATTCACAAATCCTGATCTACAAAAACTAAACCCCAGTAGAGTACTCACTTAACTGGGGTTTTATTTATGCTTTGCTTTATTTCTGTCCAACCATTTATTTCTGTCCAACTAAGAGTTCTCTAAACAGTTGTCTGAGTCGTTTCAATAATGGCAGGCTACTTTTATCTTGATGCTGGATCACATCGACGTTTGCATACCAGCCTATCTGCTCAAATTCTATGGGGACGCGAGTTAAATTACCCGATAAAACTGAACTGGACGCCATGTGCTCGGGCAACAGACACCAACCATGGCCCTGTAATGCGAGCTCCAATAACACGTAATAGTTATCGGCATACCAAACATCAGGACTGAACGCCTGCTGAAAACTACTGGTTTTAGTATTCCGTGAGCGGATGAGTAATTGTCGATACAGTCGCAATGAGTCCATGTTCGGTGCAACTGATTTTGCTAAGGGATGCGAACTCGCCACATAAAGATCGAATTGAATCACCCCAACACTCTCAAAATCTATACTACTTGGCATAGATAATTCACTAAAAATCAATCCTGTAGATGCTCTTCCCGAATGCACCATGTCGATAATATCTATGCTTGAGGCACTGAGAAACTCGAGTTCAATATTAGGGAAATCACCTTCTAACAACCGAATAATTTCAGATATTCTCTGTATCGGAATGCCTTCATCCATCGCAAGGCACACTTCTGAAGATTGACTACTGAAGAGCGATAAGGCGGTATATTTGAGCCTACGATGTTGAAGAATCGTCGCTCTTGCGTAGGGCAGTAATTTACTACCTTCGGCCGTTAATACCGGATAACGACCCGAACGGTCAAATAACTCAACCCCACAGTCAATTTCAAGATTCATCACATGCTGGCTAATCACGGATTGTGCTTTCTTAAGTTGCCTTGCAGCATTTGAAAATGAACCAGATTCTACGGTTTCCATAAAGGCTTCGAGTTGTTCGAGACTAAACATATCGCTTTTACCGATACTACCTAACTATAACTTATCCCCATACTAGATAAAATTATGGCCATAGTCACATTAAATGAATGGGAAATAGCCATGAAAACGACAGAACGTATCTTTAACGCCTTACTCTTTGAAGCGATTGCACTCGCTATTATTATCCCCGTTTCTGCCCTTATATCAGGCAAAGGAACCAGTGAACTTGTCATAGTTGGTATCGCTTTGAGTCTTTATACCGTGGTATGGAACTACTTCTACAACCTAGGATTCGACAGGGTATTTGGCGCAAATCGAGAGCAACGCACTTTAAAAACCCGAATACTGCATACCTTTGGATTTGAAGGGGGACTTATTTTCATTAGCATACCGACCATCGCCTGGTTTTTACAAATAGGCTGGTTGGCAGCCATGGGCTTAGAAGCGGTTTTTTTGCTCTTTTTCTTCTTCTACAGCACCCTATTCCATTGGTGCTATGACAAGTATCAGCCCTATAAGACTTGGTTTACTATGCAAGCCACTAAGGTCAAATAGCGCAGCTAAGATCAACACACATCACCATCAAACGAACCTCACTAAACAATTTAGCGATTCGTTTGATGGCAACATTGAAACTTATCCATTTCAATTTCTTCTACTTATACCAATCACATTAAATATCTAATCAGTTCAGAGCCTCACAGGCATCTCAATCCAAGGCGCATTGACGCAGAAATGGTTATTCCCTTTTAAGTCAATGCAACACGGGAGTGGGATGCCTGTGAGGCTCCCGAAGGGCGGGTTTTAACGCGCTTTATACTGCGTTCAAGGCTTTCGACAGAGCACCACTATGCCTTCAAGCCTTCGCCTTGTCTAAAGCGCGTTGAACTCCCGCTGAATGAACAGATATTTAGTACGATTGGTATTAGCAAGAAAGCTAAGCCAGTTCATGTGTTACCCAGCGTAAAATTCCCCTTAAACACAGTACATAAAAATAATAAACCCGCACACAGTAAACTGAGGTTGTTAAAATATCCTATTAACATCACAAAAGGACTAACTATCAGTAATTAATATTCAAATCATTAGTCTAGATATAATTCTTTATGCTATAAAAGCCATATATTAAGCGGGGAGATGGAAGCAAAATGCGTGCAGGGAACAGAATGAGGCTCAGGATGCAGCAGGCATTAAATTTGCCGTCAGCATTGATACTTAGCATCGTTTTATTGCTCGTATCCATTATTTGCAACATGGCACTCGCTAAAGAAAGCAATGCAATACCAGCAGAATCGCAACCTCAAGCCATAACCTTAGCCGCAGAAGACAGTTGGCCACCTTTCGCCAATCAGTTTGGTCAAGGTATTTCCCATCGTTTAATCCAAGCCGCATTTAAACAGTCGCATATTGAAGTGAATAGCTTAGTTGTGCCCTACTCCCGCGCCTTAATGATGGCGGAAAAAGGTGCAGTTGATGGGGTGTTTAACGTCACCCGCGAGAACAGTACTGAGCAACGCTTCATCTTTGGAAACACCCCATTATTTATCGCCACGGCTTCTTTTTATCAAAAGAAACAAAAACCTATTCTTGCAGACAATAAATGGGCGCTACCTAAAGGCACCGTTATCGGCGTGATTAAAAGCTATGAATATGGCGATGAATTTCCCAAATTAGTTAAACAGCAACAGCTCAATATCGTCACCGTCGCCAACCAACAACAGCTGATCAATTTATTATTGATTGGTCGCATAGATGCCGCCTTGATGTTCGACTTAGTCGCCAAGGAAAACCTGAAAAAAATGGGGGTAGATGATGAGATTATTCCTGCATTTGCTAACCACAGCAGCGATATTTTTTTGGCCTTCTCGAAAGGAAATCCGCAAGCACAAACCTTAGCAAGCCAACTCGACGCTGGCTTATCACAGCTAAAAGCCACAGGCCAATACGACAAACTGCTCTTAGTCGCTGACTAATCGCCTATTACTACGAGCGAATGATAGATTACCGCTGCGAGCGAATGATCTCTTGATTCACCCAATATAACAGCTGCTTAATAGCCTTCGACAGGATCTGATTCTGGCGCACAATATAACCTAAACTCGTTGTAGGGAATTGCGGTAGAGGAGTGACTTTAGTGGTGAGATTCGCCTTAGTGTAAACCGAAAACTCCGGTACGATAGCCACACCAAATCCCGCCTCAGCCCAATCGATTTGCGCGTCAACACTACCGACTTCCATTATTCTGTAATTCGATAAGTTCAGCGACGGCAATGCGGGATCGAGCAATTCGCGGGTTCGCGTATCGTGTCCTAATAAAATCAACGTCGGTTGCTCGGCTAAGGGCGTATCCACAGAGGGTTTTGCCTGCTGCCATTGCTGTAAATTATCTCCGATTGCACACCATTTAATCTGTTGTAGCTCAGTAAAATGCAGTGGCTGACTTTCCTTCTGCGCAATCACAAACCCTAAATCTGCCTCGGCATTTTTCACCAATTCAGAGGCTTGTGATGAGGTTGTGTTGAGCAGTGAGAAATCTATTCCCGGAAACTCCGCCTTAAAAAGCTGAAACGGCTGGATCAACAATAACCGCGAGATAATGTCGCTGGCGGCAATGGTCAAGGTGCCTTGGCTAAGGTCATTAATCGCATTGAGATCCGCCTGACAAATTTGCAGCTCCATTAACGTCTTCTGACTGCTCTCTAACAGGCGAAATCCCGCTTGCGTTAATCGAAAGGGATTACGGTCAATCAACTTGACTCGAGTGCTTTGCTCTAACTGCTTAATATGCAAGCTAACATTGGGCTGCGTCATGTGCAGCGCTGTGGCCGCTTTCCCAAAATGCTTGTATTCAGCTAAAGTCACGAAGGTCTTTAACCAATGGATATCGAGCATAACGTCACCTTTTGCAAAGTATTAGAGTTAATGATAGCCAATGATATATGAAATTCTTATTGGGATGATAACCATAATTAATTTCTCTTATTTAAATGACGGGTCTAGCATAGCGTCTTAATCAATGAGGAGATGTTGTTATGCCGTCGATCGTGGTTGTGGGTGCAAATTGGGGTGATGAAGGCAAAGGCCGCATCGTAGATTATTTAGCCGCGGATGCCGCTGCCAGTATTCGCTTTCAAGGTGGTAACAACGCTGGCCATACCGTCGTCAACGACTATGGCACCTTTAAATTACACCAATTACCGAGTGGCATTTTCAACCCTAACTGCGTTGCAGTTTTAGGCCCTGGCATGGTGATCAGCCCTGAAAAACTCAGTGTAGAAATTGCTGAAGTGCAAGCGGCTGGCATTGAAGTCAAATTATGCATTTCTGACCGTGCTACCCTGTGCTTACCTCTACATGCATTAGAAGATACCTTAGAAGAACAACGTCTTGGCGACCTCGCCTATGGTTCAACCCGTCAAGGGATTGCGCCAGCCTATGGCGATCGCGTGATGAAAAAAGGCATTTTAGTCGGTTGGTTAAACCAACCTGAAGTGCTGCAAGAGCGCATTCAATTTATGCTCGACTGGAAATTGCCACAGTTAAAAGCACTTTATCCAAGTTGCGATTTTAATCAAACCGCCGCCGAAATGACCGCATGGTTATTAGAAGTGACGGCACCTTGGCGTCCGTTTATTTGT
The DNA here is from genome assembly GCF_025654235.1 of Shewanella sp. SM32. Lineage (NCBI taxonomy): Bacteria > Pseudomonadati > Pseudomonadota > Gammaproteobacteria > Alteromonadales > Shewanellaceae > Shewanella > Shewanella sp. SM32. The sequence continues at coordinate 56,270 of NZ_JAKKRO010000019.1, forward strand.
AATGTGACTGGGCCATTAAAAGCATTACAAAAACAAGATGCGAGCTTACTGTTTGAAGCGCAATTAGGTGCTGGCCGCGACTTAGTCTACGGCGAATATCCTTATACCACATCTTCAAACGTGACTGCTGCTTACGCGGGTATCGGCAGCGGTTTACCAGCTCTGCGTCCAGAGCGCGTAATTGCTGTCGCGAAAGCCTTTAGCTCATCAGTCGGCACAGGCACGTTAGTGACCGCAATGGAAGAGCAAGACGCCTTCCGCGAAAATGCCAACGAGTTTGGTGCAACGACAGGCCGTCCACGTGACATGGGATATTTTGATGCTGTTGCCACCCGTAATGGTGTTGAGCTACAAGCAGCAACCGAAATTGCCCTGACTAAGATTGATTGTCTTTCTGGCATGAAAGATCTGAAAATCTGTGTTGCCTATGCTGGTGAACACACTGAGAACCCAATTTGGCCACAAACTGCTGCGTTAAGCCCAGTGTATGAGCAAATGCCAAGCTGGAGCGAAGATATTACTGGTTGTCGCACCTTCGAAAGCCTACCAGTCGCCGCACAACAATATGTTGAACGTATTGAAGAGTTAATGGGTGTACGCGTTAGCATGGTTTCTGTTGGACCAGAGCGCGATCAAATGATCATCCGCTAGTAAACAACATTTACCCTACAAAAAAGCCATATTCGCCTCGGTGAATATGGCTTTTTACTTTGATATGGCTTGTCATTGAAGAATCACTCAAGACGTTGATAGCGATGACTCGAATACCCCATATTCAAATATCGCCACTAAATGAAATGGCATTACTCTTCGAATACGTATTTATCTATCATACCGACCATACGACCAATTTCTGGTTTAGTAATGGTATCGTTAGCACCTAATGCCATCGCCTTTGCGCGGTTATCTTCACTCATTAAAGAGGAAAACATCACAATTGGCATTTGTCGATACGCCTTGGATTCTCTTAAGCGTTTCACCAAATGCATGCCATCCATGCGAGGCATCTCAACATCCGTAATAATGGCGCTGACAAAATCAGAGATCGAAGCATTATCTTGGTCAGCAAGATTCTCAAATTCCATTAGCATTTCAAGGGCATCACCACCATCTTTGGCTGTGATAATGTTGTAACCTGCGCTGCGAAGGGTATTTTCGATCATCTTACGAATAAAAGCGGAATCATCGACAATTAAAATCGTTTTCGCTTCACGTTTCGCCAGCATTTTATCATTGATCAGTACACTTCTATCGAGCGTGACATCGTACTTATCCATACTCAGTTCAGGATTGATATCGGCAATAATCTTCTCAAAATCCAATATCATAATGAGCATGCCATCACGGCGCACTACGGCAACGACACAATCATTTTCACCCGCTTCTAAAAATTGACTCGGCGATTCAACTTGCTCCCACGACACTCTATGGATGCTACGAACACTATCGATTAAGAACCCATTAATCATCTTATTAAAATCAGTCACTATGACCACTTTGTGGGTTAAATCCTCAGGTGTCGATATTCCGAGCCAACCGGCTAGATCGACCAAAGGGATCAACTTTTCTCGCAGCGAGAACACCCCAACCATGTGCCGCTGGGCATTGGGATAATCTGACGTTTCTGGCACCCTAATGACTTCTCTCACTTTGGCGACATTAATACCGTAATGGCACACCTTATGGCCACCGTTAGGAAGTGTCTTATGTAGATGAAACTCAATAATTTCGAGTTCATTTGTGCCACTCTCTGTCAATATTTCTGATTTTTTAATTTCGCTCATATAAAGCTCTCAACCTAGCAAATCAACGTAAGAAAGGGATTGCAGTTATCAGTATAGGAAGGGATTAATGAATTAGGCACGATAGTGTGATTTTACTGCCTGATTAGCGTGATATTTTTGGGTAACAAGCATTTTATCTATAAGCAGAAAAACGTCACATAATCGAATCTAATGACTATTTCAGTCGTCACATTGTCAATCATGTCCAGATTAAGCATCGCCGTTGCCGACCTAAAGTAGTCTGCACATTTCCCTTAACAGCGCTTTTGCCTCTCCGCATTAGAGGTTTTGTTTTAAGAGATAAGCCGCTAAACTATCGCGCAATAAAACTATCAAGAATAGCCGTACCCCATGCCGCAATTTAGCCCGACCTTTTCTTTCCCAGTGCAAATCTACTATGAAGATACTGATTTTTCTGGCGTGGTGTATCACCCCAACTTTTTAAAATACTTCGAGCGAGCCCGTGAGCATGTGATTGGTGCTGAGCGTTTAAGTGTATTATGGCAACAAAACCAACTGGGTTTTGCTGTGTATCGTAGCGATATGCTATGCCATGAGGGGGTGGAATTTGCCGATATTATCGATGTTCGCACTAAGTTTTACTTTGAGAGTAAGTACCGCACTGTGTGGCAGCAGGAGATTTGGCGTCCACAGGGTAAAAAGCCTGCGGTCACGGCAACCATTGAAATGGTGTGTATGAATCAAGCCCGTCAATTAGCGCCTATGCCGGCAGAGTTAATCGCCATATTAAGTCTTGGTTTCACATCAAGCGAATAAAGCTAATACTCTTACATACAAGTACACGCGCGATTTCCTGAGCTTATTTCGACATAAGCAAAGGCAACAAAAATCACTCAAAGAAGTACAACTCAAATAACGATAACTGGACAGTATTAAGGCTCGACTGCAAGCCTTAGTACTCTTGATTTAACGAGCATTTGATTTGACGAGCATTTGATTTAACGAGCGCTTACTTTAATGAGCACAAGGTTTAGATTGTATTATGTAGTTGGGCCCAGTTCATTTCGAGTTCGGCGGCACTCATGGGCTTCGCGTAATACATACCTTGTATAGTATCAACCCCCATAGCCACTAACCTATCTCTAATCTCAAGCGTTTCAATTCCTTCAACAGTTACCTCATAACCGAGTTTTTTGGCAATATTAATACTGGCTTCGAGGATGTATTCCGACGGTTTATCCTGCTCTAGATCCTTTAAAAAGGCTTTATCGATTTTGACTTCATTAACGGGTAAATGCTTTAAATAAGCTAAGGAAGAATGACCCGTACCAAAATCATCAATTGCAAGTCTAACCCCTAAAGCACGTATCTTTCCTAACGTCTCAACCGCCTTAGTTAAATCCGCCATTAAAGTGCTTTCAGTAATTTCGATCATCAAGGATTCGGGTGGGAGCTGGTAATAGGCTAATCTTGCAGCAATTTCTTGGGGTAAGGTTTCACTGTCAAGGTCCCGTGTCGACAGGTTAACTGCAACACACAATTGTATCCCCGCCGCACGCCATTTTGCCTGCTGTGCTAAAACCTGATCGAGTGCCCATTGGCTGACTAAATCAATCATGCCAGCATATTCAGCTAAGGGAATAAATTCTCCCGGAGAAATAATGCCGAGTTCGTCATGCTCCCAACGCATCAAGGCTTCAACCTGAAAACATCGACCCGTGGCAATATCCTGTTTCGCTTGATACACCATATATACTTGATTACGTTGCAAACCTTTAGGCAAACTATCGATAATTTTCAGTTCCCTTAACTGACGAATATCATCATTTTGGGCATAGTATGCAATCGCGCTACGAGAATGGCGGGCTTTCTTCAGCGCCAAATCGACTCGACGTAGCATCTGACTCGTGTCGGCGTGGTGTTCTTGTAAATGCAGACAACCGATTTGAAGCTTAACGCTGACTGGCGTGTTCTTAATGTTAAAAGGCACTTGCAACCGCCCTCTTAAGTGGACTAATCGCTCCTCAGTCAACGCTTGCTCGTAATACAAACAAAATTCATCACCATTGAGGCGTGCGATTAATCTCGGGGATAAACTTAAGCTGTTTAAGCGTTCGGCAAATTGCTTCAGCAGGATATCGCCAAATACAAAACCAAAGAGATCATTCACATAGCGAAATCGATAAATATCAATTAGCACTAATGTCCCTTGAGTCAGCGGCATCATGCCAGTAAGAGTACGTTTCAAGCCGACACGATTAATAAGTCCTGTTAGCTTATCCTTACCCACACTTGCCGGTAACGCCTTTAATAATTCATTTAAAGTATGGTAGAGAGGAGCAAACGCTTGGGGGACGATGCCAATGTCTAAAGCTTGGCGTTCAACCTTTTGCAGTTCTAGCTGGGTACAAAGCTGTTCTAAAAAATTTTGCTGCGACCGTAAAGATCTGTATTTTGACTGCAGGATATACAATGAAAATATCAATAAAGCGAGAGAAGCGACAACTAACCCGATTACGAACATACCTTGGCCTCTGCCATACCACGTAAGCTTTTTCTCAAATGACACGATAAAAGATATCAGCGCCATTTGAATTCCATTTAGGCCTAACGATTATTGGTAACTTTCTCTAATTGAATGGAATTTTTCCATAAACTCATCACTGGCTAAATCATCGGTCGTCACAGGTAATCCACGGGCGACAAACACACCGAGACGTTGCTCTAGTTCAGTGCCCGCTCGCAATTCACCGGTATAAAAGGCCGCTGCACGAATAAAGTCGAGATAGGTGACATGATCGGGTAGATAAGGTAAATCAGCCCAACGCTCAACCACTTCCATCACTTCGGTAGAAAAATCCCAACTCTTTAACACAGCACGACCTAATGGCCCCTGCATTTTACGTACGAGTGCGCGTAATTGATCAATGCTAGTGAATAAATGGGGATGCGCCTCCGCTTCTGTTAATACAGGTAAGGCGCCAATGTTATGCACGAGTCCAGCTAAGGTTAAGGTATCAAAATTTAACCGACTGGTTGAATGGCGCTTATTGTACATCTGCAGCATGGCACAAGACGCAGCGGTTACATCGATTGAGGTACGCCACACTTCGTCCATGACTTCCCACACCATTTCATTGGTGGAAATGAACAATTGCTCCATCGCCACCGAAGTGGCAATGCTTTTAATCTGGATTAACCCAATACGAGAAACCGCACTGTTGATACTTTCAGCTGGCACGCCTCGGCTATATAGCGCGCTGTTGGCGACCTTAATAATACGCGCAGAAATCGCGGCATCTTGGCCGATCACTTCTGCCACTTGTTTAAGGCTCGCATCGGAGCGTCCAACCACTTCTTGCACCCGCATCGCCACTTCAGGCAAGGTCGGTAGTACTAAGGCATCGTCTTTTAGTTTTTTTAATAAACTGACTAACAGTAGATGTTCGGTAGACATCTTAACTCCCATCAATCTGTAAACATCAACATTGGATTGTTGGAGTATATCAGTTGGCTGTCATTAGATGCGTAGAAAAAACAGCAGACGTTAATAATTTGTATGATTGCGTTATCAATTTTGCCTTACTTATCTGTCTTGATCATCGACCTCAATCATCACTCAAGTTGAAATACTCCGCTCCAGTTGATCTAAGCCAAACTCACTATATTCGTAAAATGTGAAGTACTGCTAAAGTTAACTAAGGCAATTTGCATACCCCTACTTTCATTGTGTAAAATGCCGCCCCCGCGCACCGCGTCATTTATTAACCCATTTGAGAGTGATTATGTTTAAACCTGAGCTGCTGTCTCCAGCTGGAACCTTAAAGAACATGCGCTACGCCTTTGCCTATGGCGCAGATGCCGTGTATGCCGGTCAGCCAAGATATAGTCTAAGGGTACGTAACAATGACTTTAAAATGGAAAACCTTGCCACTGGGATTGAAGAAGCCCATGCACTCGGTAAAAAGCTGTATGTGGTGAGCAATATCGCGCCCCACAATGCCAAGCTAAAAACCTATATCAAGGACATGGAACCCGTAGTGGCGATGAAGCCTGACGCACTGATCATGTCCGATCCAGGTTTAATCATGATGGTGCGTGAAGCGTTTCCTGATCAAGTGGTGCATTTATCCGTGCAAGCGAATGCCATCAACTGGGCCTCGGTAAAGTTTTGGCAAACCCAAGGCATCAAACGCGTGATCCTGTCACGCGAATTGTCCTTAGATGAAATCGAAGAAATTCGTCAGCGCTGCCCCGATATCGAGCTTGAAGTGTTTGTGCATGGCGCCCTGTGTATGGCGTATTCAGGCCGTTGTTTACTCTCGGGTTATATCAACAAACGCGATCCTAACCAAGGCACCTGCACTAATGCTTGTCGCTGGAAATACGATGTACACGAAGCGCAGCAAAATGACAGCGGTGACATCATTGCCATGCCAAATGCGGTGCAAATTGAAACGCCAACGACCTTAGGCGCAGGCGCTCCCACAGATCAAATTTACCTACTACAGGAAGCCAATCGCCCCGGCGAATACATGCCCGCCTTCGAAGATGAGCACGGCACTTATATCATGAACTCTAAAGACTTACGGGCCATTCAGCACGTTGAGCGCCTGACTAAAATGGGCATAGACTCACTCAAAATTGAAGGCCGCACTAAGTCCTTCTATTACGTTGCCCGTACCGCACAACTGTATCGCCGCGCGATTGAAGATGCTTCATCGGGTAAAGATTTCGACCGCAGTCTAATGAATCAATTAGAAGGCCTAGCCCACCGTGGTTATACCGAAGGCTTTTTACGTCGCCATGTGCATGATGAATACCAAAATTATGACTATGGCTACTCAGTTAGTGACACCCAACAATTTGTAGGTGAACTGACGGGCAAACGTAATCTTGCAGGATTGGCCGAAATTGAAGTAAAAAACAAGTTCTCCGTTGGCGACAGTGTTGAACTGATGACACCGCAAGGCAATATCAGTTTGACGATTGAACAACTCGAAAATCGCAAAGCTGAAGCAGTTGAAGCCGGTTTAGGTTCTGGGCACACTGTGTATCTACCCGTGCCGAAAGAAGTCGATTTGAGCCACGGTATTTTGCTGCGTAACTTGCCCCAAGGTCAAGATACTCGCAACCCACATGAACTAGGTTAAGATCATGGCACTACTGATCGACGATAGCTGCATCAATTGCGACATGTGTGAACCTGAATGTCCTAATCAGGCCATCACTATGGGCGAAGAGATCTATGAAATCGATCCAGACCGTTGCACCGAATGTGTGGGTCACTACGACAAACCGACTTGCGTGTCTGTCTGCCCCATTGATTGCATCGACCCAGATCCAAACCGTGTCGAATCTAACGACGAATTGTTAGTGAAATTTGCCGTGTTAACGCAAAAAGCTTAATCACGTCACCTGACCGAGTGGCTATAATGCCTCTCGGTCAAATCTGCTCTAATACCTGCCATAACCTGCGCAAAACAATCCGCATAAAAAATCACAATAAAGATGCATTTAACGGTATGAGAAACCTTTAAATCGCTTAAATCCAAGCCTTTACTTCAGCATTAGTCAAAACACTACTTTAGACTGACTTCTTTTCAGCGGTGAATGTCAAAAAAGTAGCAGACTGAATTTATCGCTGCTTCACAGTTTGTGGTTCGGACAAAATGTCGCTTGATAAATCACCACTTTTACAAACTCGGTTGTTTTAATAGACTAATAGTTATTATTTTGACGCTTATTTGTACACCTCACTCTTTAGCTAAGTAAAAAGCCATCCACGGTCAAATTGTAAATCAAGTGTTACATTTTAACCTTGTAAATTAGATACGCCTTAAGCACCGAACTGGGCAGGTTGAAAATACCTTCTACATTAAATTATGTCTCGAAGTCCGTGGAGACATAAAAAGAAAATGGAGTTCAACATGCATAAGAAACATTTAATTGCAGTCGCGGTCGCAACTGGACTTGCTTACTTCCCTGTTAACGCTAATGAATACCAAGCGAGTATGGTAAGTGTCCCGCAATCTAAAGCCATCAAAGATACTTACATTGTTGTATTCAATACCCCAAGCGTTCTTAATCTAAGTAATAACAACACCATAGCTGAATTCGCGACGAAACAAGCCGAGAGTTTAGTCAACCAATATGATGTCACTGTGATGAAAAACTTTGGCAATGTGCTCAATGGTGTACTCATCAAGGCCAGCGCCCAACAGATTAAAGCACTGCGTAAAGATCCAAATGTGAAATACATAGAACAAGATCAAATCATGTCAGTAACGCCTATGGTTGAAGCCAATGCCAATCAACCGAGTCCGACCTGGGGCATAGACAGAATCGATCAACGAAACTTGCCATTGGATAGTAACTATCACACGGATTTCGACGGCTCTGGTGTAACCGCCTTTGTGATCGATACTGGCGTGCTTAATACTCACAATGAGTTTGGTGGTCGCGCCAGCAGTGGCTATGATTTTGTGGATAATGATTACGATGCGACTGACTGTAACGGCCATGGTACCCATGTGGCAGGAACTGTTGGCGGTGCTACCTACGGTGTGGCTAAAAACGTCAATCTTGTGGGAGTCAGAGTACTCAACTGTTCAGGTTCAGGTAGTAACTCTGGCGTGATTGCAGGGATAAACTGGGTGAAAAACAATGCTTCCGGCCCCGCCGTCGCAAACATGAGTTTAGGAGGCGGCGCCTCCCAAGCAACTGATGATGCAGTCAATGCCGCAGTTGCCGCAGGGGTCACTTTCGTAGTGGCGGCGGGTAACGACAACAGCAACGCCTGTAATTACTCACCCGCACGGGCGATAAATGCCATCACAGTTGGTTCAACCACCAGTAACGATTCCCGCTCGAGTTTTTCTAACTTCGGGACTTGCCTTGATATCTATGCGCCTGGTTCGAGCATTACGTCCGCTTGGTATAACTCGAATTCAGCGACTAATACCATAAGTGGTACCTCAATGGCTGCCCCACATGTGGCAGGCGTTGCCGCATTATACTTAGATGAAAATCCAAATCTCTCTCCCGCACAGGTGACAAACTTACTCACGACGCGCGCCACGTCAAATAAAGTTACAGACGCTAAAACAGGTTCACCCAATAAATTACTCTTTTCACTCGCAGGCGATGATGGTGGCTGTGGCAATAATTGCCCCGTCGATGAAACACCGCTGCAAAATAATGTGGGTGTCGCAATCAGTGGTGCCACAGGTTCTGCGACGTATTACTACATTGATGTCCCAGTCAATGCGGCAAGTTTAGGGATCAATCTAGCGGGTGGTTCTGGTGATGCGGATATTTATGTCAGCCAAGGGCAAAAACCGACGACAACAAGCTACCAATGCCGCCCCTATCAAAATGGCAACAACGAGAGCTGTAATTTCACCACACCTACGACGGGTCGGTGGTATGTGATGGTGCAAGGCTATAATAATTACGCCAATGCCCAACTGACAGCCAGCTATAACCTGAATGGTGGCGGAAGCTGCACCGATGCAAACTGCTTAACCAATGGCGTACCTGTCACGAATTTAAGCGGGGCAACTGCAACAGAGAAACTTTATAAGATAGTGGTTCCAGCCAATAGCCAACTCAACATTGCCACCAGTGGCGGAACTGGAGATGTAGACCTGTATGTCAAAGCAGGCACTACCCCAACGACCACCAGCTATGATTGCCGTCCCTATAAAAATGGGAACAATGAAAGCTGTTCGATTACCGTGACTCAAGCGGGAACTTACCATGTGATGTTACGCGCTTATTCGAGCTACTCGGGACTACAACTGAGTGCAAGCTACTAACTCATTGACCAAAAGTTTAAATAAAAATAAGCCCACTAAGATAACAACTTAGCGGGCTTCTTTATGGAATTAGCAGTGTGTAGTCTCACTACATAACGTTAAAAGCTTGGGGATTTGGCGAGAATAATTGTCGGTTTCGCTTCAATTTGCAGACGCTCAATCACAGCGGCAAGCTTTTCAACACTAAGACGAATTGGGGCTGGCATACTGGCAAATTCGATACTTAGCAGCAGGTTTTTCACTTCGAGTCCTAATTCAGTATCACCTTGAATACTCAGCTTACGCTGGAAGAATAGCGTGTCGGGATCTTCCTTCGCCGCCGCCACTAACACTAGCTCAGCAGAGTTGGCACTGAAGGTCACCTGCGCATCGGTGAGCTCTCTGACTTGCCACTTGCCATTAAAACTGACTTCGAAGGCTAAGTTTATATCTTCCACTCGAATCGCGACCCATTTATCCATCAAAAATCCAAGCTCATCGTCAGCAGCTTGCTCGGCAAGTAAGAGTTCAAGCAATTGGCTGATGGCTTTTGCTTTGAGGCTAAACGGCATCTTAGCAAGGGGAAAGCCGATGGCTTTTGGGGTGAACTCTAAAAGTTGCTGAGCAAATTTTGCGAAAAAAACAGCGGACATAGCGGGAACCCTACAAGAATAAAACATGATATATCCCAGTTTATCGGGATTTTATGATCTTAAACCTGTTTTAAATCAATTCATCGCCATTCAATCTTACCTACACTCAGCGGCTATCATTTTATCGGGAGCATCACTATGGAGCTGTTGTGTCCAGCAGGAAATCTGGCCTCGCTAAAGTCGGCATTACATGCCGGAGCCGACGCTGTGTATCTAGGGTTAAAAGACGACACCAACGCACGCTCGTTTGCAGGATTAAACTTCACCCCCGCAAAATTGCAAGAAGCCACTGAGCTGACGCAAAAGCACGGCAAAAAAATCTTTTTGACCTTAAATACTTTTCCAAAGCCCGGTGAAGAGCATCGTTGGTATCAGGCTATCGATTTAGCGGCAAAACTGGGTATGGATGCATTAATTGTCGCCGATCTTTCTTTGCTCGATTATGCCCATAGGCACTATCCAAACCTGCCACTGCATTTATCGGTGCAGGCCAGTGCAACCAATCTGGGGGCGCTGAGCTTTTATAAGGAAGCCTTTAACATCGCCAGAGTAGTATTGCCACGGGTGTTATCCATGAAACAAGTACGGGATCTTGCTAAAGTCAGCCCAGTGGATTTGGAAGTATTCGCCTTTGGTAGTCTGTGCATTATGGCCGAAGGGCGTTGCCAGCTGTCATCCTATGTAACGGGCCAATCACCCAACACTGGTGGATCTTGTTCACCAGCAAAACACGTACGCTGGCAAGAAGAAGGACAGAACAGATTAACCCGGCTCAACGATGTGTTAATTGATAAATCGGCCCTCGACGAACAAATGGGTTATCCCGTGGTATGCAAAGGCCGTTACATCACAGCAGATCAAGATTCGCCGCAATATTTACTCGAATCACCAACCAGTTTGAATACCTTAAGCTTACTTCCAGAGCTAGCCAAAGCTGGCATAGTGTCGCTGAAAATCGAAGGACGTCAACGCAGCCCCGCCTATGTTGAACAAGTCACTCGAGTATGGCGTCAAGCCATAGACACCTATCTAAATAATCCAGCGCTGTACTCACAAAGCCAAAATCAACCCCATTGGGAACAAGCCCTAGCGAAAGTATCCGAGGGTCAGATCACTACGCTTGGCGCCTACGAGCGCGATTGGCAATAAAAGGTAAATAGAGAGCAAGATTGACAAAGGACACCTTATGAAGATTTCCCTAGGACCACTGTTGTATTGCTGGCAGAAACAGCAAGTCGCTGACTTTTACCAGCAAGTCGCCGCCAGTCAAATTCCCTTAGTGTATTTAGGTGAGGCGGTTTGTAGCCGCAGACGCGAACTCAAGTGGGGCGATTATCTAGAGCTGGCGCAAATGCTCAAGCAGGCGGGTAAAGAAGTCGTGCTTTCGACGCTGGCCTTAATCGAAGCGCCATCTGAATATACTGAGCTCAAACGCCAGGTCGATAACGGTGAATTTATCGTCGAAGCAAACGATATGGCGGCAGTGTATCTTGCCAAAGAGCGTAATTTGCCCTTTGTCTGCGGCGCGAGTATCAATAACTACAATCGCGCCAGTTTAGACATTTTACAGCAGTTTGGAATGCAAAGATTTGTGATGCCAGTGGAGCTATCTAAGGCTTGGTTACAACAAGTGATTCAAGAGCAGCCATCATTTGAGGTGGAAGTGCTCGGCCACGGCTATTTACCACTCGCCCATTCAGCGCGCTGCTTTACCGCTAGACACAAACAGCTCACGAAAGATCATTGCGAAACGGTGTGCCGTGAATACAGTAAAGGACTACTCGCGCAAACCCAAGAGCAGCAGCCTTTACTCAGGCTCAATGGAATTCAAACCCAATCCGCTAGCTGTTTAGATTTACGCAGTGAAATAGCGGTAATGACACAAATGGGGGTCGATGTGTTTCGAGTATCACCCAGTAGTCTTGACTGCATCACTAAAGCCAATGCTTTGGTCGATACGATTCAAGCGACTAAAAATACTCAGGATTTTTCGATGAATAGCAAACTTGGTACAACCCAGTGCAACGGTTATTGGTTTGGTGAAGCGGGCCTTGCTGTGCATGTGAATCCATAGCCTAAAGCTGAAGATAAGCCTAAATTTAAAGATAACTCAGCCAATGATTTTGGGATCTTGGCTGAAGCTTAACTGGCTAAAAAGCAGCACACTTGTCCAACATAATAAACTTCCCAGTCCAATCCATTCTAGTAGGGCTGGCCACCACAAAGTAGGACGCGGCAGTTGCAATACCATCTCCTGATAAAACGGTCTATCACCTTCGGTCAAACCTAAATTGAGCTGTGGTGCATACAGAAACGTCAACATGCTACATAAGACTATTAACGCCAACAACCCAGTCCAACGGCCAAAGTTAGACTTGCCGAAACAGACCAAGGCTAAATAGAAGATCGCACTCAAACTCCCCAGATAGAAAAACCATTTCAGCCCAAGAACATGCAAGTGATACACGTTCACCGGAAATAATCCCACGCTCGCTAAAGCCAGAAAAGTGAGAGCCAAACTGATAAAGAAAGGGTATCCCCAGCAAGAAGTCACCTGCTGCAAAGAAGACAAACAATAGAAAACGAGGCTTAAACTGCCAAAAAACAATCCACCGTTAAGAATGACAGCGAAAGACGAATGACCATAAGTCCCTAATTCACTTAGGGTGTGATTCAAAAAATTGAAGCGATGGAATTCAGAATCATCGAACCCCAAAACAGTAATAACAATGCCAATTAAAAGCCCAAAGATCCCCAAAAAACCAAACTTAATGGCCAGTGTTGAGCCGCCTTTAATCGTAACCTTCTGTACTTTTGCGATCATGAATACTAGAGCTGGATGGGAGTAATACTAACTTACATGGAAATGAGAAGATTTAAAGCGGCGGGTATCCGCTTTATGAATAATATTTTTACTTTCATCGTTATTTGCGACTTTTTAGTCAATCACAAAAGCATCAAGATAATGGAGAAGGTCACTTTTAGAGATAAGTCGATTTAAAGGCTTATCGCATAAAAATGTGTCCTAGTGCCCAAGGCTCCTTAACATTACCGCGATATGCACAACAGGTTCTCGCCAACGCTATATAGCCAGAGTTATCTCTATTGCACTTTCAAATCGAACAGAACCAGCCAACATAGCGGTAGCGCTAAAGTTGCTGATGTTTTTTTGTGCAGAAATAACATCTAGATAGTTTCACACACATCAGTAAACAAGTAATTAACCAGTCGTTAACCCACCTAAGGCAAATGATGTTAAGGCCATGTTTAATAATGCTTTTACAGTAATGCAAGCCAATATAACCACTCTTAATTTATCGACAACTAAAGTAAAATAACTATGCTGTTTTGCTGCTTATATCAAACTAACTAGCGAATCGTTTTACATAGAGAAGCTAAGCGAGTAATCTTCCCCATTCTCGTTTTTGAGTTGAATTTAAATGCACCTTAATTAGCGTCGACAGCTTGTTACGTGCGGCTATTTATTCAAATTTACCATGTACGACTCGTACTTTAAGGTGTACAACATTGGCTACTGAAAATAAAAACCGAAACATTAAGACGATACTCACCTTTATCGTCCCTTCGCTGATTGGTCTGTTGTTATTTATGACCCCTATCAGCTACAACGATGCGATCACAATTCCTATCGCTATCATATCTAAAGCACTGCAAGGCGCATTGAGCGGTGTGCTAACCCTCATTGTGACTATTATTGTTGTGACTACGGCGCTGGCCTCTTTGCTGTCAAAAGTGTTTAAGCCCACATTCGTTACACAAAATCACTTCCTTAATGGTTTATTGAATGTCAGCCCTATGTGGTTGACGACTCGGATCTTAGGTGCAGTGTTTATCGTACTGACTTACTTAGGTTTAGGTCCAGAGATCATCAACTCCTCGAGCACTGGCGCATTAGTCTTAAACGACTTATTACCTGTGTTGTTCTCGGTATTTATCTTTGCAGGTATGTTACTGCCGCTGCTGCTGAACTTCGGCCTACTCGAGCTCTTTGGCACACTCTTAACGAAAGTGATGCGTCCCGTGTTCAATCTACCGGGTCGTAGCGCTATCGATTGTATGGCCTCATGGTTAGGTGATGGCAGTGTCGGTATTTTGCTGACCAGCAAACAATACGAAGCCCGTTTTTATACCCAGAGAGAAGCCGCAGTTATTGGTACAACCTTCTCGGCGGTATCGATTACCTTCAGCTTAGTGGTGATCTCACAAGTTAAGTTAGAGCATATGTTTGTGCCCTTTTATTTGACTGTGTGCCTCGCGGGTTTTGCCGCCGCTGTGATTGTGCCTAAGTTGCCACCATTATCGTGGAAGAAAGACAACTACATAGATGACACACCACGCATGCCAGATGATGAGCTGATCCCCGCTGGACATGGCGCCTTATCTTGGGGCTTTGATAAAGCCTTAGAAAAAGCCGCCAGTGCTGGTGGCATAAAAGCGGTCTTAAATGAAGGCATTAAAAACGTTGTCGATATGGTGTTTGGTATTATTCCTGTGGTAATGGCCATTGGTACGCTGGCACTGATTATTGCCGAGCACACGCCCATATTTAACTATCTGGGTATGCCGTTTATTCCATTACTCGAATTACTGCATATTCCAGAAGCCACTGAAGCCTCTAAAACAATCGTAGTCGGTTTTGCGGATATGTTTATTCCGTCAATCCTTGCCAGCTCAATTGAATCAGATATGACCCGCTTTGTAATTGCAGCCTTATCTGTGACTCAGTTGATCTATATGAGTGAAGTCGGTGCACTGCTTATCGGCAGTAAAATCCCCGTCAACTTCGTTGAGCTTTTCGTAGTGTTTATTCTACGCACCTTAGTGACACTGCCTGTTATCGCAGGTGTAGCCCATTTATTGTTCTAAAAGCTAACGGCAACAATAGCTCAGCTAAAAGGGGAGTCAGGTTAACTGACTCCCCTTTTTTGTAGTAACTCATACACGAACTGACAGTTTTGATTATATCGCGTGACTTAATCGTACAATCTCCACTCGACACCACACAACTCACTTTTGGACAGAAATCATTTAGTAGCTTTACTTATTAGCTCCATTTGTGGGCCAATGACCTATCCAGAAAATGCATAATAATTAAACTAATTTGAATATTCATATCTGCTATCTCGAAAAAAAACAGCACTAATTTAAAAATATCGAGCTCTTTTCATCAAGCATTAACTACGTGAAAAGAGCTCTTCATATCACTACAACTGCCCACCCACACCTTTGAATTTTTCAACAAAAGCGGCAATTTTCTGAAAAAC
>NZ_JAKKRO010000181.1:0-593 GCF_025654235.1 Shewanella sp. SM32
TACCGACACCTTGCCAGGCACAGTACAAACGGTGGCCGGCACCTTAACCGTCACCGACGTCGACAACGGCGAAGCGGTATTCCAAGTGCAAACCAATGTCGCCGATGGCAACTACGGTTTCTTCAGCATTGATGCCGACGGTAACTGGACCTACACCTTAAACAACAGCCACAGCGACGTGCAGTCACTCAAGGCGGATGAAACCCTGACCCGTGACATCACGGTCACCAGTGCCGATGGCACCGCCAGCCACACCGTGACCATCACCATTGTCGGCGCGAACGATCCCGCTGACATCACRGTCGGTAACGGCGACAGCGATGCYGGCACCGTCACCGAAGACGGCGATTCCGACACCCTGCCAGGCACAGTACAAACGGTGGCCGGCACCTTAACCGTCACCGACGTCGACAACGGCGAAGCGGTATTCCAAGTGCAAACCAATGTCGCCGATGGCAACTACGGTTTCTTCAGCATTGATGCCGACGGTAACTGGACCTACACCTTAAACAACAGCCACAGCGACGTGCAGTCACTCAAGGCGGGTGAAACCCTGACCCGTGACATCACGGTCACCAGTGCCGATGGCACCG
>NZ_JAKKRO010000182.1:0-556 GCF_025654235.1 Shewanella sp. SM32
TGCCAGGCACAGTACAAACGGTGGCCGGCACCTTAACCGTCACCGACGTCGACAACGGCGAAGCGGTATTYCAAGTGCAAACCAATGTCGCCGATGGCAACTACGGTTTCTTCAGCATTGATGCCGACGGTAACTGGACCTACACCTTAAACAACAGCCACAGCGACGTGCAGTCACTCAAGGCGGGTGAAACCCTGACCCGTGACATCACGGTCACCAGTGCCGATGGCACCGCCAGCCACACCGTGACCATCACCATTGTCGGCGCGAACGATCCCGCTGACATCACGGTCGGTAACGGCGACAGCGATGCTGGCACCGTCACYGAAGACGGCGATTCCGACACCCTGCCAGGCACAGTACAAACGGTGGCTGGCACCTTAACCGTCACCGACGTCGACAACGGCGAAGCGGTATTTCAAGTGCAAACCAATGTYGCCGATGGCAACTACGGTTTCTTCAGCATYGATGCCGACGGTAACTGGACCTACACCTTAAACAACAGCCACAGCGACGTGCAGTCACTCAAGGCGGGTGAAACCCTGACCCGTGACAT
>NZ_JAKKRO010000183.1:0-545 GCF_025654235.1 Shewanella sp. SM32
TTTCAGTTCCCCTCGTTCGCCTCGCAACACTATGTATTCATGTTGCGATAACAGCTTATGCTGCTGGGTTCCCCCATTCGGACATCGTTAGCTCAAATGCTTGTTACTAGCTCGCCAACGCTTTTCGCAAGTTACTACGTCCTTCATCGCCTCTGACTGCCAAGGCATCCACCGTATACGCTTAGTCGCTTAACCATACAACCCAAATGAGTTTCACTCAYCTGMGYCGCATTGCGACCAGCTTGGTTTTACTTGTCTCACTTCTGACCAAAGAAGTGGACGCGCCTTAGACGTAAACTATKCMAYWAAGMATAATTTACTATTGAATATTCAAGACWCTTAATAAAGTGTTTGAGAACTCATGTTCAATGCTTGCGCATTAAACGTTTTGTAATTAATCACATGACAGACTCATGCAATTAAATACTATCAGCTTTCCAAATTGTTAAAGAGCGGGCTTAAAAAAGCCAAAGATAATTTTTAAGTTTATCTTTGGCATCTCTATCCATAGTGCATATGCCTTATTACTTTGCAATAAAGTCAGA
>NZ_JAKKRO010000184.1:0-543 GCF_025654235.1 Shewanella sp. SM32
CATGAGTTCTCAAACACTTTATTAAGTGTCTTGAATATTCAATAGTAAATTATTCTTTATTGAATAGTTTACGTCTAAGGCGCGTCCACTTCTTTGGTCAGAAGTGAGACAAGTAAAACCAAGCTGGTCGCAATGCGACGCAGGTGAGTGAAACTCATTTGGGTTGTATGGTTAAGCGACTAAGCGTATACGGTGGATGCCTTGGCAGTCAGAGGCGATGAAGGACGTAGTAACTTGCGAAAAGCGTTGGCGAGCTAGTAACAAGCATTTGAGCTAACGATGTCCGAATGGGGTAACCCAGCAGCATAAGCTGTTATCGCAACATGAATACATAGTGTTGCGAGGCGAACGAGGGGAACTGAAACATCTAAGTACCCTTAGGAAAAGAAATCAACCGAGATTCCCCTAGTAGCGGCGAGCGAACGGGGATTAGCCCTTAAGTCAGTGGGGTGTTAGTGGAATGCGTTGGAAAGCGCAGCGGCACAGGGTGATAGCCCCGTACATGAAAACTAACCATTGATGAAAACGAGTAAGGCGGGACAC
>NZ_JAKKRO010000185.1:0-540 GCF_025654235.1 Shewanella sp. SM32
TTCGACCTAACTCAGTCAAGGTCAGTGTCTTACATTCAATCAGTGCCTTAGAGGCCAGCATCAAGCTGTTTAATCGTTTTAGGTGAAGTTCTGGGCAGTATTGGTGTAAAGAATGTTGTAGGATATTGGCTTCGCGCATCTTGTTGTCCAAGTGTAGTTTTTAGCGAAACCATTTGATCATGCAACAAGATGCGCTTCCACCCTAATTTGATGATTTATTTGTAAATCATCAGGGGATTCTTCAGGACTAAATTCAGAGAGTGATACTTAGACACATACAACTTTTCAGTAGCGGTGTTTTTCAAGATAGTTGTCACTCTTTGTTTAAATATTAAGCTGCATTTATTACGCCTTCTTCTGGTGCCTTATCTGGGTTGAGTGTTACAGCGCCAACCGCTTCACAATTTCTGATCTCTGTAGACCAACGCATCGGTTTTCTTTCCTTCGCCGCCTCAAGCACTTTCTTGCGCTTCGCTAAAATAGCGCCATCTTGCAGTGCATGACGTTGCCCTGGTGAGACAAAATTTAGCTGGCTGTGTT
>NZ_JAKKRO010000186.1:0-529 GCF_025654235.1 Shewanella sp. SM32
CCAGTATCTCTAACACTACCTTATGAACATACAGGGTTAGCTGCCATCAAAGGCGAGCTAACCTTTGCAAGTGATATCAAGCCCTTTGGGGCTTTTGAGTTATAAATTACACAAACCCCATACGTTATGAACAATAACCAATATGGGATATCAATATGTACTCACGTCACACCTCAAACACTAACCTTACCGTCATCAGCAATGGCCAATACCAAGGCCTCAATGTTTATCCTAGGCCACTAAGCGCTGAATACTTAAACGCTATTTTACAGACCTTACAGGCAGCTCTGAATGAGCACCCTCGTACCTTTATGGTGCGGTTTGATTTGCATCTACCACAGCTCAATTTTCGCGACTCACCAACGGTTTATGATTCAATGGTGATCAGCAAGTTCTTTAAATCTCTGAACGCTAAAATCCAGAATGATAGGCTTATCAAGGGCCGTGAGGGTAAGCGGGTGCATCCTTGTACTCTGCGTTATATTTGGGCAAGGGAGCGAGCTGATGCCGATACAGACCATTACCATAT
>NZ_JAKKRO010000187.1:0-520 GCF_025654235.1 Shewanella sp. SM32
TGGCACACTAATTTTGGCCACCTAAATAGAGGTGATATTATTACCTCGTAGATGACTTTAGGTGAACACATGAGATCGACAACCAGAAAAACATTTAGTGCTGAATTCAAACTTGAAGCAGCCCAATTAGTCCTCGATAAAAACCATAGCATCATCGAAGCTGCAAAGGCGATGAACGTTGGTAAGTCCACTATGGATAAATGGGTGAGACAGTTAAAACTAGAACGCCAGGGTGGCACACCAAAAGCATCTCCGATTACCCCTGAACAAATTGAAATCCGTGAGCTGAAGAAGCAAATAGCTCGTCTTGAGGAGCACAATCTTATCCTAAAAAAGGCWACCGCTCTCTTGATGTCAGACTCGATGAACAATTTACGCTAATCAGCGCACTCAAGCAGAGCCACTCTATTCTCACAATTTGTAATGCATTCAAAGTGCATCGAAGTAGCTATAAGTATTGGCTAAAAAGAAAAGAACATATTGATGCAGACTTKACTATTTTATGCAGTGAAGTGAAGGC
>NZ_JAKKRO010000188.1:0-520 GCF_025654235.1 Shewanella sp. SM32
TCAGAGTTTACAACCACACCGCCTGCATCAACAGTATCTGATGCACCTGCAACTCCATTGGTAACCGTTGCCATTGTTAAGGTGCCACCTGCAGGGCCTACAGCCTTAATCCCTGCAACTCCATCCGCTGAAATACTCAGTTTATTAGTGCTTGAATCATAGGAAGCAGAATAGCCATCCTTTCCAATAGCAGTAGCTAAATCCTTCATACTTCCGTTAAATTTGCTTAAATCGTAAGACGTAGTACCAATATCTAATGATCCGGTATCAGCGGCAGTGAAACCTGTCAACTCTACAGATGCCTTAGTCGAAACTTTAACGCCTGTACCTAAATTATTTAGTGCTTCAGCTGCAGCTTTTGCATCCATAGCTGATATATCTGTTGCCGTAGATGTGCCATTAGGGCCGCTTAGTACAATGTTACTAGCGCCTGTTGCAACACCATATGCTGTTCCTGCCGCCGCAGCAGCACCAAATACACTGCCTGCACCTGTTTTTTGATTCTGACCAATTGAACCTG
>NZ_JAKKRO010000189.1:0-517 GCF_025654235.1 Shewanella sp. SM32
ACTTTGTGGTTCATGACTGGGGTGAAGTCGTAACAAGGTAGCCCTAGGGGAACCTGGGGCTGGATCACCTCCTTACCTATACGACTAACTTAATGTTTGTTGAGTGTTCACACAGATTGCTTGTTTAGCTTCTCTCACGAGAAGTCAGAGCGAAACATCCCTCTTGCAGGTAGATGTTGTTCTTTAACAATTTGGAAAGCTGATAGTATTTAATTGCATGAGTCTGTCGTGTGATTAATTACAAAACGTTTAATGCGCAAGCATTGAACATGAGTTCTCAAACACTTTATTAAGTGTCTTGAATATTCAATAGTAAATTATTCTTTATTGAATAGTTTACGTCTAAGGCGCGTCCACTTCTTTGGTCAGAAGTGAGACAAGTAAAACCAAGCTGGTCGCAATGCGACGCAGGTGAGTGAAACTCATTTGGGTTGTATGGTTAAGCGACTAAGCGTATACGGTGGATGCCTTGGCAGTCAGAGGCGATGAAGGACGTAGTAACTTGCGAAAAGCGTTG
>NZ_JAKKRO010000190.1:0-510 GCF_025654235.1 Shewanella sp. SM32
GGTATTCCTCCAGATCTCTACGCATTTCACCGCTACACCTGGAATTCTACCCCCCTCTACAAGACTCTAGTTCGCCAGTTCGAAATGCTATTCCTAGGTTGAGCCCAGGGCTTTCACATCTCGCTTAACAAACCGCCTGCGCACGCTTTACGCCCAGTAATTCCGATTAACGCTCGGACCCTCCGTATTACCGCGGCTGCTGGCACGGAGTTAGCCGGTCCTTCTTCTGTAGGTAACGTCACAGATATARCGTATTAARYTACACCCTTTCCTCCCTACTGAAAGTGCTTTACAACCCGAAGGCCTTCTTCACACACGCGGCATGGCTGCATCAGGGTTTCCCCCATTGTGCAATATTCCCCACTGCTGCCTCCCGTAGGAGTCTGGGCCGTGTCTCAGTCCCAGTGTGGCTGATCATCCTCTCAGAACAGCTAGGGATCGTCGCCTTGGTGAGCCATTACCTCACCAACTAGCTAATCCCACCTAGGTTCATCCAATCGCGGAAGGCCC
>NZ_JAKKRO010000020.1:0-70535 GCF_025654235.1 Shewanella sp. SM32
CTAGGGTCTGTTGATCTTTCGAGAGTGATTTTTAGACAGCATGGCAAGACGTTATAATTTGCTTCGCCAAAAGTAACCATAACCTCAAGCCATGCCAAGACTTATGCTAACCGATGCACGCTGGGAAAAGCTATTTCATTTAATGAAAAGCACAGGCCGTGTTTATGACAAACCTGAACATAGACAAACATTCGAAGGTATTCTTTACCGCCTTAGAACAGGTATCCCTTGGCGAGATTTACCTAAAGAGTTCGGTCATTGGAGCACGGTCTTTAGACGGTTTCATTTATGGTCTAAGAAAGGCGTTCTAGCACATTTATTCAAGGCCTTAGCCAACCTTGCTGATATAGAATGGGTCTTTATTGATGGCTCGATAGTGCGGGCTCACCAGCACAGTGCAGGTGCCGCGACGCTAAGTAATGAGAGTATTGGTAAAAGTCGAGGCGGTAATTCAACCAAAATTCACTTAGCCGTCGACAGCGGAGGATTACCGATTTATTTCGAATTATCAGAAGGCCAAAAACACGATATTACACACGCCCCCAGCTTAATTGAGCACCTGAAGCAGGTTGATACCGTCATTGCAGATAAAGGTTATGACAGCGATGCTTTTCGTGAACTTATCGCAAATAAAGGCGGGAAATCTGTTATTCCAAGGCGCCGCTATAAGAATACACCTCAAGAAAGAGTCGATTGGTGCTTATATCGGTATCGACATTTAGTGGAGAATGCTTTTGGAAGAATTAAGCACTATCGAGCAATATCAACAAGATATGACAAGCTAGCAAGAAATTACGCCAGTATGGTGTCACTGGCGTTTATGTTAATGTGGCTGCCGATGTATTGCTGAACAACATTTGTACAGCAAAGATCAACAGACCCTAGTATGGCTTTGTGCGCGCTTGCGGCGGCGCTCTTGGCTCATAGTCAACTTCTCAGTCTTGTTTTCAAATGGGTTATCACCCTCTTGGAAACGCAGCTGGATTGGCGTACCTACGACTTTCAATGAACGACGGAAGTAGTTCATCATGTAACGCTTATACGAGTCAGGCAGTCTACTCACTTGGTTACCGTGAATAACCACGATTGGCGGATTGTAACCACCGGCGTGAGCGTATTTAAGCTTCACACGACGGCCATTCACTAATGGCGGCTGGTGATCGTCCTGCGACATTTGCATAATACGGGTCAGCATAGAAGTGCTGACGCGGCGTGTGGCACTGTCGTAAGCTTCTTCAATCGATTCAAATAAATGGCCAACACCAGTACCGTGCAGCGCCGAAATAAAGTGAATACGGGCAAAGTCGATAAAACCAAGACGACGGTCAAGCTCGCTCTTCACGCGATCTTTAATGCCTTGGTCGATACCATCCCACTTGTTGACGGCAATAACCAAAGCGCGACCCGCATTGAGTGCGAAACCTAACAGACCTAAATCTTGCTCGGCAATACCTTCACGGGCATCGATGATAAGTAACACCACGTTAGCATCTTCAACCGCTTTCAAGGTCTTGATAACTGAGAATTTCTCAATGACTTGATGTACTTTACTGCGGCGACGAACACCCGCGGTGTCGATAATCACGTACTCGCGACCTTCGCGTTCCATTGGAATGTAAATACTGTCACGGGTTGTGCCGGGTTCATCAAATACCACGACACGCTCTTCACCTAGAATGCGGTTAGTCAGGGTTGACTTACCGACGTTAGGTTTACCTATGATCGCCAGCTTGATAGGCAAATCTTGCAGACGCTTTTGCTCAGCTTCGGCTTCTTCTTCGGTATATTCACGCTCTTCGGTAACTTCGTCTTCACCTTGACGCACAATGCCCATCGCTTCGGCATAAGGGGTCAGTGCGTATTCGATCATGTTGGTCACGCCGCGTCCTTGGGACGCCGCCATTTGGTAAACTTCACCTAGACCTAAAGACCAAAACTCGGCACAAGCTGAATCGGCATCAATACCGTCAACTTTGTTAGCAACCACAAAGGTGGTTTTTTGACGGCTACGTAAGTGCTGTGCAATCGACAGATCCGCAGCGGTTAAACCCGCGCGCGCATCGGTCATAAATAGAACGACATCGGCTTCTTCAATGGCGGCAAGGGATTGCTCAGCCATTTTCGTCTCGATCCCTTCTTCAGTGCCATCGATACCGCCGGTATCGACCACAATGAACTCATAGCCGGATAAGAATGCTCGACCATATTTACGGTCACGTGTTAGGCCAGGAAAGTCAGCAACCAGCGCATCACGCGTGCGCGTAAGACGATTAAATAGGGTGGATTTACCGACGTTCGGCCGACCAACAAGGGCCACTACAGGGATCATGATTTTGCCTCTAAAAAACTTTTCAATAAAAAGCCCCCGGAACACACTTCCAGGGGCTCAGCAAGGATAACACTTTTAACTATGGAAGTGTTACAACAGCCAACTTTCCGCTGCGACCTTGAACATAGATTTTATCATCCACCACTAACGGCTGGCTGTATAATCCTGAGCTGTCCACTTGGACACGACCCACAATCGTCCCTGTACTGCGATCGATGAAGTGTAAATAACCTTCGAAATCACCCACAACTAAATAGTCTTTATATACAGCCGGAGATGTCAGAGTGCGGTTAGCTAACTCAGAATTACTCCACAGTTCCAAACCGTTACGTTTATCAACTGAGTAGATACGACTGTGATCGTCAACTAAGTACAAGCTTAGGCCCGCTGATGCTAACTCGTTAAAGCTAGAATACTTACGTGTCCACACAACTCGACCCGTGCGCAGTTCCATCGACACTAAGTTACCGTTGTAGCTCACCGCATATAAATTATCGCCAAGGATCAAGGGCGTCATATCCACGTCGGCCATACGCGTAAACTCGTTACCGCCCGTTGGATTGTAAATAGCCTGTTCCCACGCAGCTTGACCATTATTTTTAATCACAACAGCCACTTTGCCATCGGCGGTACCTATGAAGAAACCACCCGCTTCGTAAGCTGCAGAACCTGTACCGCGCAGGGTCAGATTCGGCAATTGCATTTCATACACCCACAGCTTGGCGCCAGTATCAACGTTAAATGCTTCGAGTGAACCAGAGCTGGTACTGACCACCACGACGTCATCGGCCACAGTGGGAGCAGACAGTAATTCACCGCCCGCAACGACATGCCATAACACTTGACCATCTTCAGCGTTCAATGCAGCAAGCAGCCCACTTTCACCACCTAAAAAGACTTTATTACGCGCAGCAGTCACACCAGCAGCAATACGCGCACCTTTATTTTTAGCTAAAGCGTTATCACGAAACTCTTCGCTGAAATCTTTAGTCCAAACGCGCTCGCCAGTGGCCTCATCGAAGGCAACCACTTCACCATAACGGTCGGCGGCAAAAATTTTTCCATAACTAACGGCGGGGGCGAGGCGAGAATAATAATCTCCAACACCATTGCCGACAGAGGTGCTCCAACTCACTTCAGGAAACACTGTCGCCTGAATGGCAGTTAACTCACTTACCGGTTCTTCTTCGACATCGCTCGACGAACAGGCGGATAACATGGCCAGACTTAATCCAGCGGCTAGCAGGTTTTTGCACCAAGACTTCATCAAGGGATCCCTTATGCCTGATTTAGGCTATCAAGTTTGATTTTAAGCGCAGGGCTTGTCACCACACCACCATTGTCCATGGCAGCTTGATAAGCTGTTTTTGCCTTCTCAACTTCACCTTGACGTACTAAGAAATCACCTTTCAACTCATCGCGCTGAGCAAAGAAAGCTTTATCTGTTACTTGATCTAAGGTCGCTAGAGCTGCATCAATTTGACCTTGCTCTGCTTGTACTCGTGCTACACGCAAAGTCGCAATCACATCTAAACCAGCACCAGGTTTAGCCGCAATCACCTTGTTCAAGGCATCAATCGCTTTTGGATAATCCTTCGCTTCTACCGCAGTTTTGGCCACGATCAATTCTAACAAGGCTTGATAGCCCTTTTGATCGTGATTTTTAGAAAACTCGGCGACACCCGCAAGCATAGCGGCTTCATCGGCAGATTTAGTGGTCAAATTTTGGAACGCTTTTGAAGCTTCTTCCGCTTGCGCCACTTTAACGTCAGAATAATAATTCCACGCATATAGGCCGCCTAAACCCACTACGGCACCGATTAAAATTGAATTTCCGTAATCTTTCCAGAACTGCTTGATAGCATCAACTTGTTGTTCTTCTGTGCTATAAATTTCCACGCGCACGTCCCCTTTATTTGATCAGTTCAGCCAAAAATGCGCCTAAGGCACTTCGAGCTACCCGTTGTTGTTCGATGTCATTGCGTAAATGTTTAACCGTAACCATACCTTCGGCAAGTTCATCTTCACCTATCAGTAGTGCCACACTCGCACCGCTTTTGTCGGCACGCTTCATTTGTTTCTTCACGTTACCGCCGCCACAGTGACTCATCACTTTAAGGTTTGGCAGTGCGTTACGTAATTCCTGCGCGACCTTGATGGCTTCAACCAGACAGCTATCACCCATGGCCGTGACATACACATCCACTTCTGGCGGAATATCTTTGGTCAGCTCTAAGGTTTCAAGCAGCAAGACAATGCGCTCTAAGCCCATAGCAAAACCGACCGCTGGAGTATCTTTACCACCTAACTGGGCGACTAAACCATCGTAGCGACCACCCGCAAGTACAGTACCTTGTGAGCCTAAACTAGATGTAACCCATTCAAATACAGTACGATTATAGTAATCTAAACCACGTACTAGACGCGGATTAATGGTGTATTTGATACCCACAGCATCAAGTAGTTCACGCAATTGTGAAAAATGTGTCTTCGATTCTTCACCGAGAAAATCCATTAACTCAGGTGCATCAACCAATATGGCTTGGACATTTTGATCTTTTGAATCCAATACTCGCAGCGGATTGCTGTACATGCGACGCTTACTGTCTTCATCGAGCGCATCTTTATGCTGCTCTAAAAACGCAATCAAGGCATCACGATAAACAGCTCGCTCAGCAGGATCACCTAAGGTATTTAGCTCTAGCGAGACGTGCTCGCTAATACCGAGTTTTTCCCACAGGCGTGCCGATAGCATCAAGACTTCAGCATCAATATCAGCCGAGCCAATGCCATACACTTCAACGCCAAATTGGTTAAACTGACGATAACGGCCTTTTTGTGGACGTTCGTGGCGGAACATAGGACCCATATACCAAAGACGTTGCTCTTGGTTATATAGCAGACCGTTTTCGTTACCTGCACGCACTGTCGACGCGGTACCTTCAGGGCGTAGCGTTAAGCTGTCACCGTTATTATCTGCGAAGGTATACATTTCTTTTTCAACAATATCAGTCACTTCACCGATAGAGCGTTTAAAAAGATCGGTATTTTCCACTATTGGAGTGCGGATTTCGCTGTAACCGTAAGCACTGACGCTCGAACGTAGTACCGCTTCCACTTTTTGCCATAGAGGACTTTGAGTTGGCAGAATGTCATTCATTCCGCGAATCGCTTGGATCTGTTTTGCCACTGTATCGACTCGTCCGATTTCGCTAAATTAATAAAAATGTCACGCATTATAGGCTTTTGAGCGTAAAACGTAAAACGACCCCGTCGGTTTCGGGGCCTAGCTCAACATCATTAGGCGTAATCTATGCCCAAATGCGGGTACATATTACTCAGTTGTGTCTTTGATTTGAATACGGTTCGCCATTTGACTGGCTTTTGCGCGAATTTTCGCTTCAAGGGAATCGACAATGTTGTCGTTGTCAAAACGTTCTTTTTGACGTTCACCCTCATCATAGTAACCGCTCTTATTGTGCCCACCGGTTAAACCGATGTGCGACACTAAGGCTTCACCTGGGCCGTTAACTACGCAGCCGATAATAGACACATCCATGGCGGTAGTCACGTCTTCGAGGCGACGCTCTAACTCATTGACTGTACTGATCACATCGAACTCTTGACGAGAACAAGATGGACAAGCAATGAAGTTAATGCCACGGCTACGAATACGCAGCGACTTTAAAATGTCAAAACCGACTTTGATTTCTTCGACCGGATCAGCGGCCAAGGAAATACGTAGGGTATCACCTATGCCTTCGGCCAATAACATGCCTAAGCCTACGGCCGATTTCACTGAACCCGCGCGCGCGCCACCCGCTTCGGTAATGCCTAAATGCAAGGGTTGACGAATTTGTTTCGCTAATAAACGGTAGGATTCGACCGCTAAAAATACATCGGAGGCTTTAACGCTGACCTTAAACTGGTCAAAGTTCAATCTGTCCAGAATATCCACATGACGCATAGCTGATTCAAGCAAGGCTTCAGGTGTGGGTTCTTTGTACTTGTCCATTAGATCTTTTTCTAATGAACCACCATTCACACCAATACGGATAGGAATATTATGGTCACGGGCACATTCCACCACGCTACGAATACGCTCTTCATTGCCTATATTACCCGGATTGATTCGAAGGCAATCGACACCGTACTCGGCAACTTTTAAAGCAATGCGATAATCAAAATGAATGTCGGCCACTAAAGGAACATTGACCGCTTGCTTAATGAGTTTAAAGGCTTCAGCCGCATCCATAGTGGGTACAGAGATACGCACTATATCGGCACCGACTTTCTCTAAGGCACGAATTTGAGCGATTGTCGCTTCAACATCTGTGGTCTTAGTATTGGTCATTGACTGAACAGCAATCGGCGCCCCATCACCAATCGGTACATTACCCACATAAATGCGGGTGGAAGGACGTCTTTTTATGGGAGTTTCATTATACATGCTTAATACGCTCTATTTCGGTACGTGCTGCAGATCATTACGCGGTCGTTAGGCTTTAGGCAAGGTTAACCGCGCGACTCGTCCCTTGGGGAAATCCGCTAGGCTAACAATTTGTCCATCTAAGCTTAAAGTCGCTACATGGGGCGCACCTAAAATGACTTTAAACGGCGGTACACCGCTCACTTGCACTGTTGCGCCAGCGCCTTTAACACCATCGACTAACGCTTTACCTTTAGCATCAACAATGTTTATCCAGCAATCACCCGTCAACTGGACATCTATAATCGATTGTCCTGCAACAGCAACCAAAGTACTTGCTGCAGTGGTCGTTGATGTTGTGGTCGGTGAAGGCGTTGCACTAACAGGCTGTTGGACTACAGGAGCTGTCGTTTGCGGAACCGATGGCGTTGTCGTAGTGGCTGCGATTGCTGAACCACCATCTTCATTACTCGTATCAACGGTCTGAGGATAATTATTGTCCGTTGGTCCTGTGCTGACATCAATAGTGCTTGCATCAGTATCTTTAATTGGACCATCGATAGACATTGAGCCGTTTGCGGCAATCTCAGTCAAACGAGGACTGGCATCCGTTTCGGTCAATAACACATCACCTGGCAGCGTCTGATTCGCTGCTGCGACCTCTTCAGCCGTGGGTTGCGACACATCAATAGTGCTTAGCAAGGTCGTTTTTTGCATCCACCAGACGACTAACGAACCGAGTAACACTATGACGATAAAAATACTCAGCCAAGTTAAACGTGTATCGCGAGCTTGATATGTGGTTTTGCGTGAAAAACTTTGCATTGCAGGCTCAGTCACAACTGGCACTTGCTGCACAAGACAAGCTTCAATCAAAGCCGCATCGGCACTGACCATACGCGCGTAGTTTTTCACATAGCCACGTACATAAGTCGATGAGGCAATATTTGTAAAATTGTCAGCTTCAATATCTTCAATAATACGAGGACGTAGATGCAGCTTTACAGCGGCATCTTGAATACTAAGGCCCATTTTTTCGCGGGCGGCTTTTAATAAAGTACCAAGCGTGACATCTAGCGCGACTGATTGCGGTGCTACCGACTCAACTGGCGCATTGGTTTCATGATCTTTCATTGATGCAAATTAACTCTGTATTGCTTGGCCTGAGGTGATGCTGGGAATTTGGCAAGCAATAAAATACCAAATCTCTTCACAGCGGCATCATCATTCACTGCCTGCTCTATTTTGATCCCGAGCGCTAAACTTTCTGGAGTTTGCTCAGCCACTTGGTGATAGCGCGCTAATTGGTTTCGCGCCTGAATAAAATCACCTTGATCGACTTCTAACTCTGCCAACTCCAGTAATGACACCGAGCGTCTCGGGTCATACTTTAACGCCATCTGAAAATACTGTCGTGCCTTTTCTGCTTGTCCTGCTTCGCGACTACAAAGACCTAAGTTCTCATAGCTTGAGGCAGTGCGCGTATATTTGGGCATTTCAATTGCGGCCAAAAACATTTTTTCAGCTTTGTTGTATTGCTTTTGTTGGCACAAAAACACCCCGAAATTATTCATGGAATCGCCAGAGGCGTCCTTAGTACTAATGGCATTCATGTACGACTCTTCGGTACGCACTAAATCGCCCACGGTTTGATAGTAATAAGCCAGAGCGGTATGCACATCTTCGAGCTCTGGAGCATATTCTAATGCTTTATCAAGATTGTATTTGGCTTGTTCCGTGCTACCTCGATTTAAATAGGTTAAACCGAGCTGCATCCGCTCTCTTGCGGCGGCGACTTTGTCTAACTTTCGTTCCGAAACAGGAATATCTGTCCCAGTATAAGTACGCTCAGTGACGCATCCTGTCATCAATAGCGACAGGCTTAAAATCAACGAAAACCTTGGCAATCCATGCTTCATGGGCAAGCCTATAAATCTGTGCAAACAAAGAGTTAATTCATTGTGACTGAAATCTGGTTTTCTTGCATGCGTTTTTTCGCTAAACGTTTCGTTCTGTCGCGAATATCGCCAGCTAACTGACCGCAAGCGGCATCGATGTCATCTCCACGGGTTTTACGTACAATGACAGTAAAACCGTATTCCATAAGAACCTTAGAAAAACGGTCGATACGTGAATTAGATGAGCGGCCATAAGGCGAGCCTGGATACGGATTAAATGGGATCAGATTCACCTTACAAGGTGTATCTTTCATTAACTTAGCTAACTCATGGGCTTGGTCTGTGCTGTCATTGATATGATCTAGCATCACATATTCAACCGTCACGCGGCCGCGGTTAGCATTTGATTTAGCAATATAGCGACGAATACCCGCTAAAAACTCATCCAGCGGATACTTTTTATTGATCGGGACCAGAATGTCACGCAACTCATCATTGGGTGCATGAATACTGACAGCAAGTGCCACATCGATGGCATCGCCCAGTTTATCTAACGCTGGCACTACGCCTGATGTTGATAAGGTCACGCGGCGCTTTGATAAACTAAAACCAAAATCATCGAGCATGATGTCCATCGCAGGGATCACATTGGCTAAATTGAGTAATGGCTCACCCATGCCCATCATCACGACGTTAGTGATCGGACGCTCGCCCGTGTCTTTTGCAAACCCTAAAAAGTGCGATACGCGCCAGATTTGGCCGACGATTTCAGAAACCGTTAAGTTACGGTTAAAACCTTGCTGACCCGTCGAGCAGAAAGTACATTCCAGCGCACAGCCAACCTGTGAAGATACACACAAGGTCGCACGATCATCCTCAGGAATATAAACCGTTTCCACTTCTTGGCCTTGGCCAACATTGATTGCAAATTTTATCGTACCATCGGTCGATTTTTGGAAACTCGAAATTTCTGGTGCAACGATCTCGCAGCGGGCCGCCAACTTTTGACGTAACACTTTGTTGATGTTGGTCATCTCTTCGAAGTCACTGACACCGAAATGATATAGCCATTTCATGAGCTGATCGGCACGAAAGGGTTTTTCACCCATTTCCGCAAATAATGCGCGCATCGCCTTACGATCAAGGTCTAATAAATTGATCTTCTTTTCACTCATATAGCTAACCTCAACACCAAAAACCGGATCCTG
This sequence comes from Shewanella sp. SM32, assembly GCF_025654235.1. Classification (NCBI taxonomy): domain Bacteria; kingdom Pseudomonadati; phylum Pseudomonadota; class Gammaproteobacteria; order Alteromonadales; family Shewanellaceae; genus Shewanella; species Shewanella sp. SM32. Next base: position 9,865 of record NZ_JAKKRO010000020.1, read on the forward strand.
TAACAGGGCGGCGAATTATACAGACGCAAATAAATTTTAGCCAGTAACTCAATTCACCTATGATAGAATCTCCAAGGGCTAATATTGGCCTAAAATACGGAGTTGTAATTCCACCTATATGTTAACCCTCATCATTATAGTGCTTGTCGCTGTTGCTGTTTCTTTTCTGTGCAGTGTGTTCGAAGCTGTTCTGTTATCGGTTACCCCAAGTTATATCGCATCACTCGAACAAACTGACAGTGCCGCAGCCGCGCGCTTGCGTAGATTGAAAGAGAATGTCGAAGCCCCTTTGGTGTCAATCCTTACCCTAAATACTATCGCTCATACCGTCGGTGCCGCCGTTGCAGGTGCGCAAGCGGCTAAAGTATTTGGTGACGATATGTTAGGTGTTTTCTCGGGCGTATTAACCTTTATTATCCTGTTTTTCTCAGAAATCATTCCTAAATCATTGGGTGCAAACCATTGGCGTCGCCTCGCACCAAGTGTTTCTGTTGCCGTGCTGTGGATGAAGCGTACCACTAAACCGCTGATCTGGATGTCACAGCAAGTCACTCGCCTAATGGGCAAAGGTGATGAAGGCCACTACATACGCCAAGAGATGAGTGCTATGGCCAAAATTGGCCATGAATCCGGTGAGCTTGATGAGCAAGAGTCAAAAATTTTGACGCAAATGCTGAAGGTGCGAGATATGCCCGTTACGGCGATTATGACGCCGCGCACTGTGATGTTTTCTTTACCCATAGATCTCACCCAAAATGAGTTTGTGCGCCAATACCGCGACAAGCCTTTTACCCGAATTCCAGTTTACGACCAAGATCATGATGATGTGATTGGTTACATTACCCGCACCGATGTATTGCTAGCAGAGCGTTACACGCCAGAAGCACCGATTGGTGAACTTAAACGGAGTTTATTTGTGGTGCCTGAAACCGCAAAAATTCTGCCACTTTTTGAGCGTATGATTAAACGTAACACCCAAATTGCGATGGTGGTCGACGAGTACGGCAGTAGCCAAGGAATCGTAACTCAAGAAGATATTATCGAATCTATGTTAGGATTAGAGATTGTCGATCTAAACGACCCAGCGACCGATATGCAGCAATTGGCACGTAAACTTTGGACTAAGCGCATGAAGCAAAAAGGCATTCGCCTATCCGATGACGGTGATTTTGAAGCCGCATCCGATGATGACGAAGCCAAATCCGGCTGAAGGCTAACCAAGTTTAGTGCTTGTTAATATAAAGGGAGCCTAGCTCCCTTTATTCTTTTAGAATGCGGATGACTCAGAACCCTCTGAAACTCGCATTTTCAGGTTGCTTGGGTATATACTCACCCGCCGTAATAGAGGTAAGTTATGACACAGAGCTACACACTCTCACTCGCGCACATTAATGACACCCATTCGAATTTTGAACCCTGCCGCGTCCAATTTAGCCTTAACATAGGCCAACATAAGCTAGATGTGACCAGCCATAGCGGTGGTTATGCCCGCATCGGCCATCACATCACAAAAGCGCGTCACACCGCTGCACAAACTAATACGCCTTTTATTTTCCTGCATGGTGGTGACAGCTTCCAGGGCACGCTGTATTTCAGCCATTTTAAAGGTAAGGCCAACGCCCACTTACTCAATCTGTTGGCACCTGATGCTATGGTCATTGGCAACCACGATATCGATGAAGGTAACGCCAGACTTGCCGAGTTTGCCAAGCAAATTGATTTCCCATTGCTTGCGGGCAATATGGATTTAAGCCAAGAAGATCTCAACAAACCCGGTTGTCTGCGGGGTTTGCCTAATATCTTGGATTATGATCATGAGCAAAAACGCGCGAAATACCTGCTTAAGCCCTTCCACGATAAGACCTTAGCCATTGTCGGTATTACCTTAGATCAGATGAAAGAGATCGCTCGTCCAGATCCCGACACCCATTTTGTCGATGCTATCACCACTACCGCGCGCACGGTTGAGCACCTTAAAAATCAAGGTATTAAGCATATTATCGTGCTCAGTCACTTAGGCTTAGATCAGGATAAACGCCTCGCGGCTGAAGTCGATGGTATTAGCCTTATCGTCGGCGGTCACACACATACACTACAGGGGGATTTTCGCGCCCTAGGTTTGAGCAACCTGCCCTACGGTGAAGTCATCAATAACACACCCATAGTGCATGCGGGTAAATATGCCGAAGTCGTCGGCTTAGCCGAGATAACGTTTGACGCTGATGGGAAAGTGCTGAATTTAAAGGGCGGCAACTACTTCATGCTAGATCAACACTTTATCTTAAGTGCTAACACGGCCGTCGATAACCAAGATTACCAAGCTGTGCGCCAGCAGCTTAATCAGCATCCGAATATCTTTTGGGATGATGCCGATGCCGATATCGATGGCGTGATCCGAGATATCTACAAACCGGCTATCGCAGAGATGGAAAACAAAGTGTTAGCACTGGTGCCGAAGAACTTAGTCCATACCCGCTTACCCTCTAAAGCCCTGCCCCACGGCAGTGAAATAGCACCTTGGGTGAGTCGCAGCATGTTCCAAGAAGCCAAACTGGTCGACCCAAGAGTGAACTTTGCTCTGCATAATGCTGGCGGTGTGCGCCAATCGGTGGCCCAAGGACAATTGACACTAGCCGATGTGATGGGGCAATTACTCCCCTTCGAATTACCATTAGTTAAGTATGAAATTCAAGGTCAGTTTCTCTATCAAGCGCTCGAATCGGCGATTAACGCGGCAACCAACAACAGTGTCCGTGGTACAGGTGCGGGTAGTTTCCCCTACACTTACGGCCTACGGTATTACTACGATGGGCGACGCCCACTGGGTGAACGTTTATTCAGACTAGAGATGATGCAGCAAGACAGTCAATCTCTTTGGTATCCGGTTGAGCCTGAGTCACTGTATGTCGGGGTATCGACCTCTTACACTGCTGCGGGTAAGGAAGGCTATCATCCATTGCTGCAAGCCCGCTGGCAGGAGTCGATGGAGTCACTGACTTTGCCACAGGCCTTTATTCGATTCTTGAATCGCTCACCGAATCTGTCTGATTTATTGTCACAGCATGTGCATTACACCAGCCACAGCCAACGTATAGGTTAGGCGCTATGCTCCTCATGGCGTAAACATTAATGCTGTGAGGAGCAAAGTGAGTGGCAACTTACAAAGCACTAAACAAACCTGAGCTTAAAATTGCCAATCACATTGCGGTAAACGCGCAGTAAACCAATCCTGCGCCTTGCCTTCAGCATATTTACGCCATGCCATAAACACAGCTTGCGTTGGGCGCGGCATTTCCACATGACAAGCCACTAGGCTTCCCGCCGCCAACGCATCTAAGATCAAGTGCTTTGGAATGTAACCCACACCTAATCCCAATTGCTGCGCCTTAATTTTGGTCTGCATGTTCGGCACACGGATCACTTGGCGACTATCAAATAAACCACTTGATCGCTGTGCTAGGGCAGTCGAACTATCTGCTACCACAATAGAAGGAAATTGCAGCAATGCCTCGGTCGGAATTGGGCCAGCATGTTGCGCCAATGGATGCGCAGGATTTAAAGCAAATACAAACTCCAACTCCCCAATTTCCACCACATGATATTGGCCTTTGGGCAACTCCCCTGTTACGCCGATAGCGATATCGGCACGGCCAGAATAGAGCGCATCCCAGCCGCCACCTAAGGACTCTTCGCTGATATTCACAGTCACTTGCTTACCCAGCTCAGTAAACTCACCAATCAACTGCAGCAGGGGTAAATCAGGCACCACTGTATCTATAGCTAAGGTCAATGAAGACTCCCAGCCTGTCTCAAGTTGACGCACCGCCTCTTCGAGCCTTGATGTTGCCGCAAGGATTTCTCTGCCTTGGCGCAGCACAAGTTGACCGACTAAGGTCAGCTCGGCGCGCTGGCCCTTACGTTCAAATAATTTTGTACCTAAATCGCTTTCCAGTTTCTGCACTGTGTAGGTCAGTGCCGACGGCACCCGAAACAAAGACTCGGCAGCAGCGGAAAAACTGCCTTTCTTATCAATAGCATCGAGCACGATTAATCCATCGAGACTAATAGATGGCAACATATAAACCTCATATTCAAATTATTTGAAATAGATATTGAAAATGTTCCGATTTTCTTTGCCAAAGGTCAAGTCTACACTGCTTAGCAATGGAGAAGTTCTTCGGAACTACAGCCAAACTGACTTAAGACTGAGTGAACAATACACTTAACTATTCGTTAAATAATTTGAAATGAGGAATATCCCATGAAAGCACTGATCACAAAAACACTGAACTCAGCCCCGAGTTTTGCCCCACTGGCACTGCGCATTCCTATCGGGATCATCTTAATAGCCCATGGTTCACAAAAACTGTTTGGCTGGTTTGGCGGTTACGGCTTAGAAGGCACTGGACAATGGATGGCATCCATTGGTTTGACACCAGGTTACTTAATGGCATTGATGGCAGGTTCAAGTGAATTCTTCGGCGGCCTGTTCCTGTTGCTCGGTCTGCTGACTCGCCCAACAGCCCTCGTCTTGTCATTCACTATGGTTGTGGCGATTTTCTCGGTACATATAGGCAACGGTCTGTTCCTTGCCAATAACGGTTACGAATTTGGTCTCGCCCTATTAGCAGCCACAGTGTCATTGACGGTATCAGGTGCAGGCAAATTCGCTGTAGATAACCTATTCGCTAACCGCATCAAATAAAGGGGGAAGCAAGATGATCACATTAAGAAAAGCACAAGATCGCGGTCAAGCAGACTTAGGCTGGCTAAAGAGTCAACATACCTTCTCTTTCTCTAGCTATTATGACCCAGAGCACATGGGGATATCATCCCTAAGAGTCATCAACGATGACAGAGTGGCACCCGGCGCAGGTTTTGATACCCATGGTCATAAAGACATGGAGATCATCAGTTACGTGATATCCGGCACTATCGCCCACAAGGATAGCTTCGGCAATATCAAAACCTTACCCGCAGGTGAGTTTCAATTAATGTCCGCAGGTAAAGGCATTTACCACAGCGAGTTTAATGCCTCTAAAACCGAGCCGCTGCACTTTTTACAGATTTGGATCCGCCCAGATACTTTAGGCATAGATGCGGGTTATCAGCAAAAAGCATTTGAGCAAAGCTCACCACTGACGGCCGTGGTGACACCAAACGGTGAAAATGGCACGCTCAAAGTGCAACAAGATGCGACCCTATATCGTTTAGTGTTGAGTGAAGGCGAAAAAGTAACGATGAATAGAAACGCCGCTCAAGCAAATCGTCATCTGTATGTTCAATTGATTGAAGGTACGTTGGATATCAATGGCACAACACTCACGGCTGGGGACGGCGCACATCTGACACAACTCGCGAGTGTCGACTTTACTGCGACAAGCTGCCCAGTTACCGCATTAGTGTTCGATTTATCGCCTAATGCGTAATACAAGTGATTTAACAAAGCGATTCAGTAATTCAGCTTCACTAGTTATTGGTTATTAGTTATTAGTTATTGGTTATTGGTTATTGGTTATTGGTTATTAGCAAACTACCAAGCAAACGATTGAGTAAGTAATTAGATGCCAGCTTAATAAGCTCTCACCTAGAAGCACTGCCACAAGTCATCTTTGGCAGTGTTTTTTATTGGCGCTTCTATGGCGATGTTATAAGGCGATGTTATAAAGCAGTGCTAACGGCCTCGTTTAGCTAACCAGATCAGCACCTTGATAAGCTGAGTTAGAGGGCGAGCGTCATACTGAAGTTAACCAACACTTGAGCTTGACCCTGTGCTTTATCCGCCGCATTCAAAAAACGCTTATGTTCATTACGACGAATACTGCGAAATCCCTGTTTCTCAAAAAAAGGCCGCGCGAGATAGGACGCTTCAACCGTTAATCGTTTCAGCGCTAAGATTTTAACTTCTTCAAACAACGCAAAATACAAAGAGGTAGCCACCCCAGAACGGGCATATTCTGGATGAACAAACAAACATTCTACTTCGGCAGAGGCTTCAACATCGCTGTCGGCGCCTATCTTAAGATTGATAAAACCCACCAGCATATTATCGGTTTCGGCAACCCAAATAGTGGTTCCCTGTAAGCGTTCAAGCCAATAACTCTCGCTGCGGGTCTCACCTTCGATATAAGCCCATGCTGAGCGCTCGGCGAAGGAGTAAAACTCGCCAGAGCCTTGCATCACACTCGCCTCAAAGATTGCCGCCAGCTGCGAGACATCCGATGGCGTAAATAGTCGAATCTTCATTCTCTGCCCTCCATCTTGAATCATTAATTGACTTAGATTAACCGAATTCTAATTTAAGCTAAACAGTGCTGATTTAGTTAAATAGTGTCACTAAACGGTGTTAAGCTAATGTTTTACTGTGAAATACCTTACATCACTTTCTAGCTGAAACCATAGTAAACGCGCGTTAAATATTCTTTCCTATATTCTTTTCCATGTAGAAACCGGGGATCACTTGCCCAAGTTTTTGCTGATAACTGCGCTGTATTTGAATAAATCCCATCCGAGTAAACAACCCTTTAGAGAGATAAGATGCGTCCAAGCTCAAGCGCGCATAGCCTTGTGCCTTAGCCCAAGCTTCTAAAACAAGATAAGCGCGCTCACCTAATCCCTGACCTTGATAATCTGGATGTATATATAAGCTATCTAAGTAACCTTGGCGGGAGAAATGGGTTTCGACATTGATAAAACCGCAACAAACTGAAGAAGCTGTCGCTTCATCTATGGCTAAAACCACCCACGCCTTCGAGCGACATAACCGTAAATCCCAATGTTTAGCCGATCTTGGCGCCGCAGACCAAGCCATAAGCTGCGCCTGCGAATAACGAACATGGGTAATGCTGTGCACGCAAAGGTGAAATAACTCACTCACTTCACGTGCATAACATGACTGATAAGGCTGGATCTCGAACTGTTCAAACGCCATCACTTGAGTGATCCCCTGCTGAGTAATAACAGCTAGAAAAATAGCCGCTATTTTGCCGCCTTTGTCCCCATCGAGATAGTCACAAACTCAGATTTAGCGGCATTGAACGCTAAAAACAAAAACGGCCTCGAAAGTATCGAAGCCGTTGAATTAAAGAGGCGCACAGGTTAGCGCACTCGATACTGCTGACTATTTCTTATCGATTTGGCCAACAAATAACAGTTTATCAAAAGTGCGGTTCAAGGTTTTGCTGGTGAATTCGTTCATCCACATTTGCTCAACCACAGTCACTTTATCGCCTTTGCTCACTTCAGTTTGAGGACCCGCGGCCCAAAAAGTGGTATCAGCTTCTTTAATCTGTACGTAGGTGTAACCACCACCGTTCATCGTATCAACAACAGTACCTTCGTGGGTGACACCCTGAGCCCAAGCACTTGACATGCCTAACGCTAAAGTCGCTACTGCCGCTAATTTTACCCATTTTGCCATCATGCCTGCGTTCCTTTTGTTTTGCTAATATGCTGCATTAAAGCACGCTAAAAACAATAAATCGCTAATCTCTATCACGAAATACAACACTTATCGCAAAAGCAGTATTTTTCTTAAAAAAAGGGAACTCATTTCAACAGCGGTTTTAGCATGCCTTCTAAGCCATTAAGTTTGATTTCGTAAATTAGCGCTAATTGCTCACCAAGTTTCCCTTGAGGAAAACCTTGCTTATGGAACCACACCAGATAAGGTTCGGGTAATTCGAGCAACTTACGTCCAGCGTACTTACCAAAGGGCATTTTTTGATTAACAGCATCAATAAGGAGTTGCTGATCCATAGGTTGTTATCTCATACAGAACGTCACGATAATCCTACGGATGCTACAACATAAGCGAACGAATGTCGCCGTTAACTACGCAAAAGTAACTATATACCCAAGGGCAAAAATACGCGCTAGCTAACACCTAAAAGGCATTCTCACACGAATATTAAGCGATAATTTTTAACAGATTAGGCCCTAAGTTAGCGCAGGGAGCATACTGAAAACCATATTCACTACATAAGCGCTCATGCTCACCATGGGCGGTCATACTGACACAAGTTCCCGCACTCGCATGGTCATCAACAAAGGTCATCACCCGCTCAAGTATTATCTTTGCTAGCCCGTAGGGTTGGTATTCGGGTAAGACAATAAAATCTTCAATCATCAAATGCCCGGGCTTGTTGCCATAAACACACGCCGTTGCCAATAGATTAGACTTAGCGGCCCCAGCGCCTGCATGTTCCAATTCAGTCTTGTCACTTAATCGAATAGAGACCCAGAACAATGCCTGTACATCCGCAAGTTCAACGCCAATAGAAGGGAGGCCAACTGTGGCCCGCAGATTAAGTAGTTCATGAAATAACGGTGCAGTTTCAACGAGTTCAAACTTAATAGGCATAATAGTTTTGATATCCATTTGGCATCCCTTCTCCATGGTTGAAATTTCAAGCGATTTAGACGTCAGTCTATAGAGATGATAAAGCCAGCATTTGGCAATTTGATGACAAGTGCCTCACCAAACAAGACCACTTTCGACTGAGAAGCTGATAATTTACTCAGATCAGTTAATAACATTTAGAAATATAAAATTAACACTTGTACCAAGGAAGAAATAAAAAACTACACCCTAAGTCCTATGCACAGTTACCGATCACCACAAACAACCCTTTTAGCTGACGGATAACAGATAAAACAATTTAAAACCAATAAGATAAAAAAACATTTTTATAAATCCCTCGTCTCATCTTTTTTGTCAAATTAACGACATATGACCAGATACTGACAGAAAAACGCCTACGACAATTTAATTAAAAAACGTCAAAAATCAGCCAATTGACCAAGATTAACATTAGGTTTACATTCGATTTCGGACATCAATGCGGATAGCTCCAAACACATCAACTCGCTGCACAAGGGTCATCAAAAGAATTAAGGAATACGTCATGATAGTCTTAATCGGTGGAGAAAAAGGCGGCAGCGGTAAAAGTTGCTTGGCCCAAAATATAGCTGTATTTCTAACCACAGAATGTAACGCCTCGGTCATTATGGTGGACTGCGATCCCCAGCGCACCACCTCTGATTGGATCCATGCAAGAAACAACAATCCGCAACTTGCCAGCATCAATTGCGTGCAGCTTTACGGTAAGATCCGTAATGACTTACTCAGTCTTGAGCAACACTATGATGTAGTCATAGTCGACTGCGGTGGGCAAGATAACCTAGCACTACGAGCAACCATGTCAGTCGCCTCTTACATTTTAATGCCCTTAAGACCTAAGCGCCGCGATTTAAAAACCGTATGTCACATGGACGATATCGTCGCGACGTGTAAGATGATTAATCCCAAGTTACAGGCTTCTTTTGTGATCACCCAATGTCCAAGTCTCCCCAATCAAGCTAACCGAATTTTAGAGGCCAAAGAAGTCTGTAAAACCTATGATATCCATGTCCTTGACGCGATAACATATTGCCGCAATGTTTATGATGACAGTGAAGAATCAGGATTATCGGTAATTGAAATCGAGTCCGCAGGAAAAGCAGCCGAAGAAATTCGCACTATCGCCTGCGAACTATTCCAAGTCGATTGTGCTGCCAGCTTAGCCAATCTCCTACATCCCGCGATACACGCTCAGGGAGTGAGTCAAATGCATCATCATTTGACCCATCAAACTCAATCCACTCACACGACTACTCAACGAAGGGGGCAAAATGGGACTCAGCGATCTCAAGAAAAACGCTATGTCATCTAGCAGCTTACAGCACTCGCTTTCGTTAGATGAGTTTATTGAGGCGGCAAACTTGTACGCAATGGGACAAAGTCTGAATAAGATAAAAAGCAATCTAGATCATAAAGCAGATGCAATTGTCACAAAAAACACAGGCTCACAGGCAAATCACATCACAACTGACATGGCCCAGAGCCATTCCAATGTGTTGAGCTTGCACAAACAAAGCCTAGAAACAAACGTATTATTCCCGGCAAAAGTAGAAACTAAAACACACTATCGCAAAGCAACATTTTCCCTCAGTGAAGCGGCTATAACCCATCTTGCTACACTGGCAGAAGAAAGCACTATATCCAAATCAAAGCTGCTCCGACTCTTGATTGAACAACACTTCGATCTACCTATTGCTTTGAGGCAATTACGAGAACAACAACGCCAAAACCGTTAACGATTCACACTACTCCCACCCTTTTCCGGTAACTTAGCTAAGATCGAGTTACCGGCTTTTTGCTCAAAAAGTAAAAAACACAATAAAAACCATCATAAAATCGCGGCATAAGTTCTGATCCCACCTATCCTTAAATATACACAATGCTGAATTAATGATATTAACTCAGAGTCAATACGTAACATTAAGGTGTTATTTTTGTTAAACCGGATCAGATTTATTTTTCTTTGTTTAACCGCAGCGATAATGATGCCCTGTTACGCAGAATTTTCATTGGCACAAATCCCGCCGCTAACAAACAAAACACCTATCACTTTGGTCGCTGAAAAAGGATTTTGGACCGACTATTTAACCCAAGAAATGTTGCCTAAATTCACCGCAAAAACCGGCGTAAAAGTGCAAGTGGTCAGTACTGAATTAGAGGATATGTTTAACTTACAGACCCAGAATTTACTTCAAGGTTCAGGCAAATACGATTTACTTACAATGGAAGCGGGCTGGGCTAAAGAATGGGCTGCCAATGGTTATACAGTGCCCTTAATTGAACTCGCTAAACTTTACGATCCCGATGGCGAAAAGGCCATGGAGAAATACCTAGAACCCTATTACCCATCGCTACTTAACATCTTGTCCTATCAAGGTGAAATCCATGCTATTCCCTATAACAATTATGTTATGGGAAATCATTATCGAGCAGATCTCTTTGATAATAAAACTGAAAAAGCTCAGTTTCTGCGTCAGTTTGGCTATCCACTCGCACCAGCAAAAACCTTAACAGAGTTACGAGATCAAGCTCAGTTCTTCACTCGTAAAGCAGGCACTATATTAGCGGATAAAATACTGACTCATGACTTTTACGGTCTAGCGCTAATGTCGGGTGATAAACCCCATATTAACGATGAATTCTCTAGCATGATTTGGAGCTTAGGTGGCACTTGGATGCAGCCCGTCTATAACAGCCAGAAACAGATCTCCCATTTTGAAGTGCCCACCATCAACCATGAAGCCATTGAAGCGGCCAAGCAATATCGCGAATTAATGCCCTATGCCGTTCCCGCTAACGAGCAGTTTGCTTTCAATGAAGCAGCAAATGCTATTGCAACAGGTCAAGCGGCTATGTGGCCTTTTGCCTACAATAATCTGTGGTATAAATCCTTTAAAGTTGAACAGAACATTCTCGGCGCGCGTCTAGCCGTAAGCCAAGTGCCTGGCGGTTATCCCTACAATGGCGCTTATGCCTTTGCCGTTAGCTACGACAGCAAAAACCCTCAAGCTGCCTATTGGCTGCTCAAATATATGGGCACCTATGAGGCACAACATGCCTATGCTATGGGGGGTGGTAATCCCTGTCGTATGGATGTAGTAACAGCCCCAGAATTTGAAGATGAATCTTTAAAAGGCATAGCAGGCGCATTTGAGGCAAGCCACATAGCCAATATGTTTTGGTCTACTAAGGTCTTATCCTTTGGGCATTTCACCAGTACTGCCATGGGACAAATTTACCCTGAACTCAGCCACGCCTGTTTTAGCGCAAGCCGCAGACCCGCTAACAGTGAAGATATTTTCATTAAATTAAGTGCAGAGATAAAACACCTCCAAAATACCTATGGAGAGGTACCTGCTATTGACAAAGAAAATAATGCCAAGCACTAAACCACTGAAAAGTTTGAAACAAAAAATAACCTCAGCCTTCTATATCATAGTGGGCATGGCGCTATTAAATGGTGTTGTCGCCATACTACTGTCACAGCAACTCAAATCAGAAATTGAACACTTAGTCGGGGTAGATGTGGTAAAAGTCACCACTGCGCTGCAACTGGCAAAAAACAGTGAAAAACTACAAATCATTACTGCACGCTTGAATAATTATTATGATGAAAAACAAAGAACTAGCCTGTTAGGCGAACTTTCCGCACAATGGGAATTACTCATCAATGACTCACGTCTACTGGCCTCAATAGAAACTTCTACTGTCAATAAGCAAGAATTAAATCACGCCTTAGATACTCAACTGTATTACTTACAACAACTGCCATTACTCAACACGTTAACCGATACTGCCTTACAAGCCAATTCACAGGCAGCCAATATTCAAGCCAACTTAACGTCAATGGCGTCGGGATTTAGCGATGAAATGCAAACCCAATTTCAGCATATTAATACGGACTCTGAACGTCAGCTTAAGCTGAGAAACGTTGACCAGATTGCTTTAAATATCAATACCAATCAGCAGCTATCTTTATTTAGTCATCTAGGAGAACACTTATTTACCCAGTTAACTCAAGTGAATATCATCGACAATCTGGTTGAACTAAACCAAACCCAAAGAGATGCTATGCGACTGCTGTTAAGCATGGAGGCTATGCTTGATAGTATCGGTGGCGATAAAAACTTATATTTTAATTTGTTATCACAAATAAAACAGACCATGGTCGGTGAAGACAACCTCTTTGAACTTTCTCGCAAAGCAATTAGAAGCACTCATATCGCCAATGCGCATTTAGAATACCAAGCTGATGCCGCACAAATCGTTGCGACCTATACGCAGGATCTCGTTAACCAAGTTGAAAATGAAATTCAGCAAACAGGCCGCGAACTTAAAAACGATAGCACCGCATTTATCGTATTAATTTTCTGCAGTGGCATCTTATATTGCTTCTTCATCTGGCTCACCAGTTGGCACTTTATCACTAAGGGAATCATCAAGCCTGTCATGGCGACTCGAGATGCAATGAATGCCATTGCCAATGAAAAACTCGACGCCAGAATGCCTGTCACTGATAACTTAGAGCTCCAGCAAATGGTGAGCTCCTTAGAGACATTAAAAAGCTACGCAGCTCAGGTTAAAGGCATGGCCGAAACCGACGGATTAACTGGCTGCTATAATCGCCGCTATTTAGATTTACAACTCCAAAAAGAATTAGAGTATGCAAGGGACCACAACATGCCCCTAGGTATAATTCTGTTTGATATTGATAATTTTAAACAATTTAACGATAGGTATGGTCATGTCGCAGGCGATCAATGTCTTAAGAAAATCGTGAATGCCGCCAAATCGATCTTGAAACAACCCACTTACATGCTTGCCCGCTATGGCGGAGAGGAGTTCATGATAGTACTGCCATCGAGCAATCTCGAGGAGGCATATCATTTTGCTGAAATATTACGCAATAAAATCATCAATTTAAAAATACCACATGAAGACTCCCCCCATGACGGCATACTGACCATCAGCGCTGGTATTACTTGCTGGGAGCGATCACAACCTATGGATACGAATAGCTTAATTAATCAAGCTGATGAGGCTCTCTATCACGCCAAACTAACAGGTCGCAATCGTACAGAGACACGACTAAACCAACCAGTTCGCTATTCCTAACCATAAAATGCGGCGACTGTTCAGTTTCTTTTTTCACCAGAGGATTGAGTTAAGCTAACTTCACCCCCATTAGCTAATACTAAGTTAATCAGGATAAAGTCAGGGAAGTATGCTCGCTATTGTTATCACGCTTATCCTAGGAGTTGGCGCAATTACCTGGCTACTGTCGAGTCGTTGGCGCAGGACCTTACATCGTCGACGAGTCACGATGAAACCTTTTCCAAAAGAATGGCGCAGCATTCTCAAAAAAAGACTGCCTTACTTCCATGCTCTACCCGCAGATCTACAACTGCAACTCAAACGACATATCCAAATTTTCATCGATGAGAAAGTCTTTATCGGCTGCGATAATTTTGAGATCACGGATGAAGTAAGAGTCACAATCGCGGCCCAAGCCTGTCTACTGCTACTCAATCGTAAAACCGACTTTTACCCCAAACTGAAACAGATTTTGGTCTATCCCGATGCCTTTATCGTCAATAATCAACATAAAGACACTAGCGGTATCGTGTGGGAACAACGCAATGTGCTGGCAGGGGAATCATGGGAATACGGTAAAGTTGTGCTCTCATGGAGAAATACTTTAGACGGCGCCGCCGATCCCCATGATGGTAATAATGTCGTAATCCATGAGTTTGCCCATCAGCTCGATCAAGAAGATGGCCAAGCCAATGGCGCACCCATTCTGCAGCATTTTGCCGACTACAGCACTTGGTCTGAAGTGCTAAGTAGGGAATTTACCCAGTTACAACACAGTGCAAATTTTGGCACCCCCTCATTATTTAATTATTATGGTGCGACTAATCCCGCTGAGTTTTTTGCCGTCATCACCGAAGTCTTTTTTGAGAAACCAGAGGATTTTTACCAACAACACCCAGACTTGTATAGAGAACTGAGCCGCTTTTATCAACTCGATCCGATAAACTGGCATTAACCCATAAATGTAGAGGCACGCAAAATGCTCAAAGACACTCATGCATTCTCAGTTAAAGGTTCCAATATTAATCGCGCTACCTTGGGGTTACTGCTCAGCGCGTTAATGCTTGGCGGCCTTAATGTAAGCGTACAGGCACAGGACTCGCTAACACAAAGCACTCAAACGACTTCGAATCCTGATCAACAAGCGGCGGCTCACGTATTAGATTTACTCAACCAATATTCAAGCGATGCCAATTGGGATAAATACTTTGCCCTGTACCGAAAAGACGGCATTTTTATTGGCACGGATGCGAGTGAGCGCTGGGGAATGGCGGAATTTGAACGTTACTCCCGCCCCACAAAAGGTTGGCGCTATGATTTAACTGAGCGTCATTTAATCCAACACGGCAATGTCATATTGTTTGACGAGTTATTAAATAGTCCAGCCTATGGCGTCAGTCGAGGAACAGGCACTTTAATCAAAACCAATGGCAACTGGGAAATAGCGCAATACCATTTAAGCTTTCCCATTCCTAATGAGGTAGCCAAGCAAATAACTGCCGAGATTAAAGCCGTAAACAAACAATAGCGCAGCACTCCCCAAAATACGGTTTGAAAGAGTGCAATTCCGAAAGAATACAGTTTGAAATTAAATCACTAAAAGTAATCACTTAAGTTATACCACTATCTCAAAGACACAGTAAAACACACATTCGCCAATTGGGAGAAGTGGATGAAACTTTGAAAATCCACGTCTTCAAATGCCCTTTCCGAAGGGCCCCTATCCGCATAATAAAACCCGATCACTTTACTATCGACTAATAATGGTGCTAATAAAAAGCCTTGACGTGACACATGTTGCGCTTGTAATTCTTTACACTGCTCTTGCCATTTCTTAGAGCTAGGATCATCTACCCAAAGCGGTAACTTATGCTCCATCGCTTGGTAAAATAATCCCCGCCTATCGCTCAAATCGATAATAAACTCTTGCTTAATGGCATCTGCATCACGACCTAATATCACCCTAGGTTGAAGTTGTTTACGGCTTGGTGACAATAACAGCACGCCGCACCGGTCAACGCCAACGCCCTCAAGTATACCTTCGAGAACCGTTTGCATGATTTGGTTAAAATCGGCTTTATTAATGGCGAAGCCTGTTAATTCTCGTAGCTTAGCTAACTGAATATTCAAGTTAACTTGATAGACAGGCATATCTAACGGAATGGGAAGTGGAACAGGTTTAACTGTGACCATACGCTTAGGATCTGGTAGATAGTCTAGCAACACCTTAGCACCATATACTTCAGCTAACTTATGGGTCGCATTCGCGCAGCGTTGCATCCGCACCATAAACTCATTTTCTTCTAGTCCAGTAAAACTCGCCGCTTGCGTGATACGTTTCCCTAATTCCTGCTTATCAAGATTAGGTTGAGATAAAATATCGCAGAGCTTATCCGCAATAAAAATAGACCGAATTTCAGGTCTTTGGTCTTCAGGATTATTAACTGCATGGACCAACAGTTCTCCCAATCCCCAATTGCGGGCAATACTTTGAGTTAATAGTGAAAAAGAAGTGCCGAGGGCTTCGCGGGTTATACTTCGTTCCTCTGCTGGCGTTGCACATTCAAGTAGTTTTAGATCTAACTCTTCGGTGAACTCACCACCAATACTCCAAAAAGCACTCTCACCTATGTGATACAGCAAAGAGGCTATAAAAGCTTCCTCCTGCATTTCTTCGTCATAATGGCTCAACATCATCCGTGCAATCATGGCGGCTTGAAATGCTTTAGCCATCAACTTTATTAATCTTTGATATACGTTAGGTGCCAAATTTTTACTCTCTAACAAGCTTGAGAGTAACTTGGCTGTGATACAGATATTTCGCACCGCATCGAAACCAAGCACTATAGCCGCTCGGCTGACAGTAGAGATTTGGCTACTACCTTTATGATAAATAGCGCTATTAGCAACTCGAAGAATACGAGAAGTTAAGGCGTTATCGTGCATCACGCTACGCCCGAGTAATGCGAGAGAGGAAACGTCATCCTTGGCGAGCTTTTCTAGCGATTTAACAGTCGAACACAGTGCTGGCATTTCCAATTCACTGATCCGATTTGTCCAATAATCGACCCCTTTATTAGTATTGTTATTAGGTTTCAACCTAAAGTTACCTTAGCGATATAATCTTGTTGTTTTTAGTATAGATAAACGCAAACATTTCGCCTGTTGTCTAAAGCTTGTTTTAGAAAATCATTCATTAATTGCTTAATAATTCAACATTAAGCAATGCCTGCCTATAAAAATGCCCAAGACAAAGCTCGGGCATTTCAGTAAAACAGGAAATCAATCCACACTTAGGCTTTGAGGTACTGCTTAACAACACGCAACACTTTATCTATGTCCTGACGGCTGACATCTTTATGAGTCACAAGCCGAAGCGTACGCCCTGGGCTTATCAGAATGCCTTCCGCTCGACAGTGTTTAGCCAATAAGTTCGCATCAATATGGGATGCTAATGTAACAAATAACATATTAGTTTGTACTGCGGCTAAATTGACGTCAAACTCACTGAATTCTGCCAACTGCCGAGCTAAGTACGCCGCATTGTCATGATCTTCACTAAGCCGTTGTACTTGCTCAGTTAAAGCAAGCTTACCTGCAGCGGCAAGTATCCCAGCTTGACGCATGCCACCACCAAGCATTTTACGCCAACGAATGGCTTTCTTAATCAAGCGTTCATCACCTAAGAGTAATGAGCCGACTGGCGCACATAATCCTTTGGATAAACAAATCGACACTGAATCAAAGTGCGCCGTGATATCACTTATTGCAATATTCTGCGCAACCGCAGCATTGGCAACTCGCGCACCATCTAAATGAATTTTTAATCCGCGATTAAAGGCTAATGCCTGCGCGTCCGCCAAATAGCTTTGCGGGAGAACCTTACCGCCAATCGTATTCTCTAAACTAAGCAAACGAGTACGAGCAAAATGGATATCATCAGGCTTAATTGCGGCTTCAATGTCAGCTAATGCAATAGTGCCATCTAATTGATTCATTAAAGGTTGAGGTTGAATGCTGCCTAGGACAGCGGCGCCGCCGCCCTCGAACTTATAATTGTGAGCCTGCTGACCGCACAGGTACTCATCTCCACGATCACAATGGGCCATCAAAGCCAATAAATTTGCTTGAGTACCCGAACAGGTAAATAATGCACTTTCAAAGCCAAACATCTCCGCAGCCATATCCTGCAAACTATTTACCGTAGGGTCATCACCGTAAACATCATCACCCACTTCGGCTCTGGACATGGCTAACCGCATGGCTGCTGTTGGCTGGGTAACAGTATCACTGCGTAAATCTATCATCTAGTCCTCAACTTAAAGTTTGGTTGGCGCATAATGGGCTCAAGACTCTAGCGCTAAAGGCTTATTTTGTATAGTTTATCGTCATACTTGTCGACAAATTTACCGATGTAGAACCTCGCATATACTTGAAGCAAGTATCGACATACTGACATCTACTAATAAAAACATAAATATACTCAAGATCTTGCCGATATCTATCTGTCGATGTATGGACGCTTGTACGCGTTTAGCTTGGCGAAAAGAGTCTTACTCGTTAGAATGCCACACTAAGATGGTCATGCTACAACAATGCGATCGCTTTAGTAATTTTGACTAATACTTATCGTTCAATAGGTGATTTGTAGTGAAAAACTCCCAATCTCGATGGATTCAGCTAGCGCTTTTGCTATTAAGTTTAAGCCTAACATCACAGGTATTTGCTTGGTCTGACACTGACCGAGATGGAGTGCCAGATATCAAAGATGCCTGTCCTAACACAGAGCCAAATACACCTGTTATGGCTAATGGTTGTGTGGAAGAAGTCGCTGTGGAAATGACTGCATCACCAGTTTGCGATATGAGTCATTCAAATGCTGAGTTAAACACAGATTGTCATAATATTTCTGCAGCTATGGTGTATTTTGAATTTGCCATTGCCGAGATTGACTTTTCTCAATGGAAAACTTTAGCCTTAGTAAAAGCATTCTTAGAAACAAATGATGCTGAATTAACCTTAGTAGGCCACACAGATATCGTTGGTACACCAGAGTTTAATTATCAACTATCACTTCAGCGAGCTCAAAATGTAAAACGTATTTTGGTTGAAGATTATGGCTTTAATCCAAATCGCTTTATCGTAATGGGTAAAGGTATATCTGAACCTGTAGCGGACAATCGTTCTAGCGAAGGGCGCAGTTTAAATCGACGAGTAGAATTTATCGTCAATAATAAATAGTTTTTGTTAGCGTATATTTAGGGAGTTATTCAATGGAAAACCTCGAAGGTTTATTAAAGCAAGCACCAGATCTGATTGTGACTTATGGCTTAAAAACATTATTCGCCATTATCATCTTCTTTGTTGGTAAATACTTTGCGGGCGTAGCACAGAAGCTTGTTCGTAAATTACTTAACAGCCGTAAAGTTGATCCGACAGTCGTTTCATTTGTCGCAAATCTCGCTTGGGCAGTGGTATTTGTTTTCGCGGTTATTGCCACGTTAGGCCAAATTGGTGTACAAACCGCATCACTGGTAGCCGTTATCGGTGCTGCAGGTTTAGCAATAGGCTTAGCGCTACAAGGTTCTCTGTCTAATTTTGCATCGGGTGTATTAATGGTGTTATTCCGCCCTTGCCGCGTAGGTGACTATATTGAAGCTGCAGGTATCGCCGGCACTGTTGATGAAATAACCATATTCTCAACCAAGCTTCGCACTCCTGATAATAAAGTTATCGTAGCGCCAAACTCATCTATCATGAATGGCACTATCACTAACTACTCAGCAATGGATAGTCGTCGTATCGATTTAGTGATTGGTGTATCTTATTCCGCCGATATTGCACTCACTAAAAAAGTATTGACCGATATTTTAGATAACAACCAGTATGTGTTAAAAGATCCAGCATATACAGTTGGACTTTCTGAATTGGCTAGCTCTTCAATCAATTTCGTGGTTCGTCCTTGGGTAAAAACATCTGATTATTGGACTGCACGTTTCCAACTGCTTGAGCAAATAAAAAATGCATTAGACGCTGCAGATATCGGTATTCCATTCCCACAAATGGATATCCATGTCAAAGAATTACCGCTAAGCAAATAACAATTAGTGGATAAAAAAGGTCGGTAATTACCGGCCTTTTTTTATGGTTCTACGCATCATTTTAGCGTACCTTAATGGACAGATATTAGCGAAGGCACAGATATTCATGTGTGAGGAAATCCAATGCAAAAATATGTTTCATTTTTAGCCGCAAGCTGTATTTATAGCCTAGTTCTGATGAGTCCCAATACACTCGCCAGTGAGAAAACACAGGTTTTAATGGGTGACAAAACAGTCACATTAGAAGGGAAAAGACCAAAATTGTCGCAAATGGCGCCGGGGTTTAAAGTCGTTGATGAGCATTTCACGCCAGTGATGCTAAGTGATTTTAAGGGTAAAACTGTACTGATAAGTGCCGTGCCAAGCCTAGATACAGGTGTTTGCGCACTGCAGACGAAGCGCTTCAACAGCGAAGTTGGCCATTTTTCCGATAACGTCATCATGCTAACGATCAGTACCGATTTACCCTTCGCACAAAAGCGTTTCTGTAAAGTGGAAAACGTAGATAAAATCAAAGTACTATCAGATAGCGTGTGGCGTGATTTTGGTGAAAAGTATGGTTTGTTAATTCAAGATTACGGCTTGCTGGCTAGAGCCATTTTCATCATAGATGCAGAAGGTAAGCTCCAATACCAAGAGTTAGTACCAAACATCACAGAGCATCCTAACTATGATGCCGCGCTTGAAGCCTTGAAAACCCTGCAAGCCCAGCAGTAATTCACCGCTAAAAAACAGGGCAGCCTTAGCTGCCCTTTTGTTTAACGGTTCTATTTCTACGATTTGGTTTTACGATTTAATGTATGTGCTGATCGCCACTGGATTGGTAGTCAAAGGTCGGCATAGACCAATGATATCGCAGCGCCAACATCCGTAAGCTAAAACCAACGCTTAAACAAATAACCAGATTAATCCATTCCGTTAACTGATAGGCTTTTAAGACGATATACAAACCTGCCGTCAGTAATGAAATCACCGCATAGAGTTCTTTTTTAAAAATCAAAGGCACTTGGTTACACAGAATATCGCGGATAACGCCACCAAAGACACCAGTGACCAATCCCATGACTACGGCAATTGTTGGGCTAAATCCCAGCATTAACGTCTTTTGTGCGCCCACGATGGAGAATACGGCTAAACCTAAGGCATCAATAGCCAAAAATAACTTAGACAGATAACGCATCACAGGGGCGATAGCGACAGTGAGCAAAGAAGCGAATGCAATCGCAATAAGGTAATGCACATGCTCAACCCAAATTAAGGGGTAATTTCCGAGCATCATATCCCTTAGTGTGCCGCCACCAATTGCCGTTGCGCAGCCAATGATCACCACACCAAACAAATCCATCTGCTTGCGGCCAGCCGCCAGAGCGCCCGTCATCGCCTCGGCAATAATCCCAATCAGCCAAAGTAATCCAATAATCTGCGTCTCATGCATCTTTGCTACTACCAACAACTCAAAGAATTGATTCTGCCTGATAACCTCTCAGTTCTATAATGATTTTATTTTGAATTCATCATTAGAAAAATTAATTCATCATCTTATTAATAATCTGATGCAGATTCCTACAACCTTATTAAGTTATAGAATAAATATTATACAAAATAGCTAGTTATAAAAATGTTACCTTTCACATTGTCATCTATGAAAATAGAATTTTTAATAAGTATTAATAACGTAAATCCAATCAGATGATAAATAACTGCAGATCATCTAATACCGTAGACAAAAAGCATAAAAATCAACCACAAAAAAGCGGCCCTTAGGCCGCTTAATGTTCATTCAAACTGAATCAGAACTATTTAGTGTCAGGCTTAGGTGGATAATTTGCCATTACACTGCCCACTGCTTGATTGATGATCTGTGCTCTTTCTTCTGGGGTATTTTTGTCGCGAATGGTATCGGCAACAGAACCACGCCAGATCAGTTTAGTGGTTTTATTATCAACCAAATCAATAATCAGGGTACCGACTTCATATTCTCTTACTGTGGTTTGGGTCTGCATATTGCCGCCCCACCCCCATCCTGGACCATAGTATGGGTTGTAGCCAAAATTACTATTGAAGGTATCAACATTAATCTTCTTATCAACTTTGGTCAGATAATTAACAAGTACATCAGCATCTTTTGCATCAACTAATGTCATCCCCTTACTCGCTAACTGGCTATTCACCGCTTCTCTGACCCGTTGATCCATCAAGCCATCTAGATGATATCCGGCAGAATCCGTTTTCTGAGCAACCCAAGCATAGGTTTTATATTGGGTAAAATTTGCGCTAGGGTCAAAATCCCAACCAGACTTCATCGAACTACAGGCACTGAGTGCCAACACAGCTAATGCTACAAAAATATTTTTCATCTTAATTTCCTCAGATGTTCGACCCGAACAAAGACAAGTATCAGAGATATGAATTTAGCTTACAGAGCAATAGCCTAATCTACAACTCAATTGATTAAAAAGCAGCATCTCATTCAGCTTGACTTCAGCAAAGCCAAAGATGATAATGATTATCAATTAGGATTTGAAGGGGGGTTGAAATGTTCTGGTTTATTAGCGCGTTTATGGTTGCATCTGCCATTTTTTTCCTTGCACCAGAAAAAATTTCTCTCGAGGCGAATAACGCAAAAATTAAACGTCATTTGCCTACCAGTTTACTGATATTACCCCTCTTAGTGCTTGGCTGGTTGGTTATTGATACCATTGCTAATGGCACTAACTATGCCACAGTCGCCGCATTTGGTTTTGTTACAACAGCCTGCTTAATTGCGTTACCTAAGTTACATAAATTTATTATGCCCAGTGCATTACTCACCGCTGTGGCGCTGATAGCCATGGTATTCATGCGAATGAATTGATCCTGAGCTTTAAGCTTACTTTTCAAAAATATGCTTACTTCCCTGCAAAGAGTTAGCATTTTGTATTGGCCACTTAAGGAGAATCCTCAAGTGGTCTTTTTTTACCTCCCAGAACCTCTGCAAATTTGATAAACTGAGTCGGTATAAGTCACCTTCTAATATCAATGAATGAAACCAATGAAAGCAGATCCTAATGTATCCTTAGTGTACAGCACCGACAAAGGCCGTATAAATGCAGAGCCCGCCACTAAAGCGATTCCGGAATCCGATGGCATAGTCAGGATCCATAGAGACAGTAAAGGCCGCAAAGGTAAAGGCGTTTCGATTATCTCTGGGTTAGGTCTCGATGAAGCAGCGTTAAAAGCAATGGCTCAAACCCTTAAGAAACAATGTGGTTGTGGTGGTACGGTTAAAGATTTCACTATTGAGGTCCAAACGGACAACCGCGAGCAATTAAAGCTATTACTTGAGAAACAAAACTACAAAGTTAAATTAGCTGGCGGTTAATCTCGCCCGACTTAGCAATATAGCAGCAAGCTAGATCAACTTAGCCACATCAAACGGAGTAGTTTAATGGAGAGTTTGCAGAACCATTTCTTAATTGCCATGCCCTCACTACATGGTACGTTTTTTGAACGCTCAGTCATTTATATCTGTGAACATGATACCAAAGGCGCCATGGGACTGGTGATCAATAAACCGCTCGGTATCGAAGTTAATTCGCTATTGGAACAAATGGATTTGCCAGCAGAGCAAGTCTCCGCGGATTTAGTGCCTAATACCAATGTCATGATGGGCGGCCCCGTCTCCCAAGATCGCGGCTTTGTGCTGCATACCTCTCAGCCCTATTGGGCCAATAGCACAGATCTGGGTTGTGGTTTAATGCTAACCACTTCCCGTGATGTGTTAACCGCGATTGGAAGCAACAGATCGCCAGAGAAGTTTCTCGTCGCCTTAGGTTATGCTGGGTGGAGTAAAGATCAGCTCGAACAAGAGCTTGCCGATAATTCTTGGCTCACAATTCCAGCAACGAATGCGCTCTTGTTTGACATTAAACACGAAGACCGTTGGCCACAGGCCAGCCGTGCTCTCGGATTTGATGCTTGGCAAGTTTCAGCTCAAGCGGGTCACGCTTAAGTCTATTTATTAATATAAGTCAGCACACTATGAATTCGAAAACCGTATTAGGCTTTGATTTTGGCACTAAGAGCATTGGTGTGGCTATAGGCCAAGAGATCACTGCCAGCGCCACACCGTTATTATCACTCAAGGCCGTCGATGGTATCCCAAATTGGGATCAGATAGGCGACTTAATCAAAGAGTGGCAACCCGACTTAGTCGTCGTTGGCCTGCCCTTAAACATGGATGGCACAGAGCAAGATATGACCCACAGGGCGCGTAAATTTGCTAATCGCATCAATGCTAAGTTCAAAGTCAAAATAGCCACTCAAGATGAGCGATTAACTACCACTGATGCTAAGGCCAGATTATTCGAATTGGGTGGGTTTAAGGCTCTGACCAAAGGTCAAGTCGATGCGGTGTCTGCCGTCCTTATCATCGAAAGCTACTTCGAAAATAACTTCAGCAAGTAATGCCACAATAAATAAAACTACAATAAAAATAAAAGGATAAGTTGCCTTATCCTTTTAGTTTGATGTTTAACCCGATAAATTACCAGATCAAAAATGTGGCTTCACTAAGTTGGCCATCATAGTAATGTGTGCATCATCATCGTTTAGTGCAGCGATGTAACGGAACTTCTCACCACCCGCCTCGGCAAAGAGATGACCATTCTCACCAACAATTTCTTCCAGCGTTTCTAAACAATCGGCGCTAAAAGCTGGGCAGACGATAGCAATATCACGCACGCCTTGTTGCGGCAACGCTTTCAAAGTCGCATCGGTATAAGGTTGTAGCCATTTGGCTTTACCGAAACGCGATTGGAAAGTCATGACAAACTCATCTTTTCCTAACCCAAGCTTTTCGGTAACCAGTCGAGTCGTTTTCATGCAGAAGCAGTAATACGGATCACCTAAATGCAAATTACGTTCAGGCATACCATGGTATGACAACACCAATTTTTGCGGTTTACCATGGGCTTCAAAATCAGCCGTGATCGAATTGGCTAAAGCATTAATAAAGTCAGCATTGTCATGATAAGTATTAATAAAATGCAGTGCTGGAATATAGCGCCACTTGGACAACTCAGCCGCAATCGCATCAAATGCAGAACCCGTAGTTGGCGCCGCATATTGGGGATACAGAGGTAACACCACGATTTTATCTATGCCATTTTGATGCATATTCTGCAAGGTGCTAGCAACCGACGGACTGCCATAACGCATGGCTAAATGCACAGAAACATCATAGTTATCAGCTTTAAGCTTATCCGCTAACTTTGCCGTTTGACGCAAACTAATGTCCATTAACGGTGAACCTGCCGCAGTCCATACCTTTTGGTATAACGCTGCCGATTTTGCTGGCCGTACCCGCAAAATGATCCCGTGTAAAATCAACATCCACACTAGCTTAGGGATCTCGACGACTCGGGGATCCGCTAAAAACTCTGCAAGATAACGTCTAACAGCAGATGCTGTGGGTGCATCTGGAGTACCTAAATTCAACAACAACACGCCTACTTTGCCGCGCTGCCCGTGTCCAACTTCTTTGGATAAGCCTGAAAATTTAGCCAAAACAGCCTCTTAATTAATAAATATTAGTAAGATTAAAGTACAGATTCTATCGCTTGCTTAAGCTCTTCACTATCTGGCTTCACTTTAGAATTGAACTGTTGCACAACCGCGCCATCACCGCTGACGACATACTTATAAAAATTCCACTTAGGCGCACCAGTTTTTTCGGCTAAGTATTTGAAGACACTATTAGCGTCACTACCACGTACTGGCGATGTCGACAGCATAGTAAAGGTGACACCGTAATTGATGTAACACACCTTAGCCGTATCTTTCTCATCATTTTCTTCTTGGAAAAAATCATCCGATGGGAAACCAATGACCACTAAGCCTTTATCTTTGTAGTTTTCATGCAATGTTTCGAGCGCTTTAAACTGCGGGGTGTAACCACAGTTACTGGCCGTGTTAACAATCAACACTGGTTTTCCCTGAGTCAATTCACACAGATTAACTGTCTCTTCAGAATGTAATTTTCGTACTTCAAGGTTCAGATACTCGGGACAAGTGGCCGCCATAGCGCCAACACTCATCAAGCTCGCTGTCATAGCGAATATCATAGGTAATTTTTTCATTGCTTTCTCCTTTACCAGTACATTACGCAAACGCACTAGGTAAAGATCATATTGAATTAAAAAATAAAAGCTATGGATAATGGCAACATAGCGATGAAGTAGAACCGATTGAGCTGAACGAAAATCTAATACACAAACAAAAAGCAGCCCATAAAGAGCTGCCTAACCCAGAACCTGACTATCGCGTTAGTCCATGTCTAAGGTGACACCTTCCATAAAACCTGAGCCCGTGGATTCTTTATTCTGCAATTTAATCATCAAACGTAAATCGTTTGGTGAATCAGCATGGTGCAGCGCATCGGCGTAACTAATCTCGCCATCGACATAAAGTTTCAGCAAGGCCTGATCGAACGTCTGCATGCCCTGCTCGTTGGATTTTGCCATGGTTTCTTTGAGCAAATGCAGCTCGTTCTTCGCAATTAAACTCGCCACCCTTGGGGTGTTAATCAATACTTCAATCGCGG
This sequence comes from Shewanella sp. SM32, assembly GCF_025654235.1. Lineage (NCBI taxonomy): Bacteria > Pseudomonadati > Pseudomonadota > Gammaproteobacteria > Alteromonadales > Shewanellaceae > Shewanella > Shewanella sp. SM32. The sequence goes on from NZ_JAKKRO010000020.1 coordinate 36,044, forward strand.
CGCGACGCCCTGTGCCATCGACTTTAGGGATCAATTGCTGCGCCACAATACCGCGTAAATTCAATGATAAATCGAACAATAACTGTTGATGCTTACTCTCAGGCACGAGATGCATAATCCGGTCTAACGCTTGGTTGGCGTTGTTGGCATGCAAGGTTGCCATACAGAGGTGACCCGTTTCAGCAAATGACAGCGCAAACTCCATCGTCTCTTGGGTACGGATTTCACCAATCAAGATCACATCGGGAGCTTGGCGAAGGGAGCTTTTTAGCGCCGCATCAAAAGACTCAGTATCTATACCCACTTCACGCTGAGTGATTATGCTTTTTCTGTGGTCGTGAACGAATTCGACCGGATCTTCAATCGTGAGAATATGACCGCGAGCATGACCATTGCGATAACCCACCAAGGCCGCCAAGGACGTTGACTTACCCGTTCCCGTTCCGCCTACCATAATGATGAGGCCACGTTTACTCATCACCAGATCTTTTAGAATAGGCGGCAATTTTAAATCATCGACATCAGGGATTTTAGTCTCAATACGGCGCATCACGCAGCCAGGCGATTCACGCTGCCAAAAAGCGCTCACCCGAAAACGACCTAAATCCTTTGCCGCAAAAGCGAAGTTACACTCACGAGTGGAATGAAACTCTTGCTTCTGCGCCTCTGTCATTAACGACTCAACAAAATCCAGTGATTGTGCTGGTGTAAACGCACTTTCTGCCAAGGGACGCAATTCACCGTCAATCTTGGCACTCGGCGGAAAACCCGCTGTGATGAACAAGTCGGAGGCTTTGCGTTCCACTATCACTTTTAAAAACGGACGAACATCCATCATAAATCCTTAAAATGTCGCTTGTTTATTCGAACTCTTCGCCATTGCATCTTCACGGGTGATAAGACCGCGATTGACTAAGTTCTGTAAACATTGCTCTAAGGTCTGCATTCCATGGGCCATACCTGTTTGAATTGCCGAATACATCTGCGCCACTTTGTCTTCACGAATTAAATTGCGGATAGCGGGCGTGCCCATCATGATTTCATGGGCGGCGACACGGCCTCCTCCCACCTTTTTAATCAGGGTTTGCGAAATAACCGCTTGCAGCGATTCAGACAACATAGTGCGCACCATGTCTTTTTCACCGGCGGGGAATACGTCGACCACACGATCAATCGTTTTCGCGGCAGAAGTAGTATGCAAGGTACCAAACACTAAGTGGCCTGTTTCAGCGGCGGTCATCGCCAAACGAATGGTCTCAAGGTCACGCATCTCACCGACTAAAATCACGTCTGGGTCTTCACGTAGTGCGCTTCTAAGCGCCGCATTAAAGCTGTGGGTATGGCGGTGAACTTCACGTTGGTTAATCAAACATTGCTTATTTTGGTGAACGAATTCGATAGGATCTTCAATGGTTAAGATATGATCATGTCGATTTTCATTCACGTAATCCACCATGGCGGCAAGTGTGGTACTCTTACCCGACCCCGTAGGTCCAGTCACTAGGACTAATCCGCGAGGGAAACTGGCAATTTTTTTAAAAATTTCCGGCGCACCTAATTGCTCAAGTGACAAAATGTCACTTGGAATGGTACGAAACACAGCCGCTGCACCACGGGATTGATTGAATGCGTTAACACGAAAGCGTGCAAGATTAGGGACTTCGAACGAGAAATCGATTTCTAAATGTTCTTCGTAGTCCTTGCGCTGCTTATCATTCATTATGTCGTACACTAAGCTGTGTACACCTTGATGATCGAGCGCGGGCAGGTTAATTTTTCTCACTTCACCGTCAACACGGATCATGGGAGATATCCCTGCAGAAAGGTGTAGATCCGAGGCTTTGTGTTTTACACTAAATGCCAATAACTCAGTGATTTCCATCGTTTGGGATATCCTTGCAACTAGATAATTACATCATGACAACAATAGCAGACAGACTCGCAATCGCCCAGCGCAGGATCACACAAGCAGCGCAAAAATGTGCCCGCCACCCCAGCAGTATTCGCTTACTTGCCGTCAGCAAGACTAAACCTATTGAAGACATTATAGCAGCCTACCAAGCGGGTCAGCGTTGCTTTGGCGAAAACTATGTCCAAGAAGGCGCTGAAAAAATTACTGCGCTCAAGGGGGATTTCCCAGACATAGAATGGCATTTTATCGGCCCACTCCAATCCAATAAAACCAGCATAGTCGCCCAGCATTTCGATTGGATGCATACCGTTTCACGCGACAAAATTGCCCTACGTCTCAATGAGCAACGTCCGGCCGAATTGGCGCCATTAAACGTCTGTATTCAAATTAATATCAGTGCTGAAGACACAAAATCTGGCATAGATGCGGCTCAAATGCTGCCACTGGCCGAACTGATAGCTCAGCTACCTAACTTAGCACTGAGGGGCCTAATGGCAATTCCAACGGCTACCGCAGATACAGAGTTACAGCTTAAAGAGTTTTCCATGTTAAACAATCTATTTCAAGAACTTAAAACGCATTATCCCGCTGTAGATACGCTTTCAATGGGGATGAGTAATGACCTAGATACAGCGATTAGCTGCGGTTCAACTATGGTGCGTATTGGCAGTGCCATTTTTGGTGAGCGCAATTACGCTGCGTAAAATCCACGTTCGGCATTTAGTTAGAGGTCAGTTTAACCTTGTTTTTAGCACTTTATGCCCAAATACTGTATTTAAGAACACCGAACATTAACGATTTAAGAGCAATTAGCGAGAGTCGATAATCAGGCTCAGTCATTCAAATGACTAACCGTTTTATCATCTTAATTTAAGGTGAAGATGTTACAAGTTAACGGTTAACACACTGAAGAGAATCAAATGGATCAACAGAAAATCTGCTTTATCGGTGCCGGCAATATGACGCGCAGCATCATCAGTGGCTTAATCAATAGCGGCTATCCAGCTCAACTCATCCAAGCGACTAATCCCAGCCAAGGTAAACTTGATGCACTAAAAGACGATTTTGGGATTTTGGTTTCTCAGGATAATTTGGCAGCGGCGCAAGCTGCCGATGTAATAGTACTTTCAGTAAAACCACAATTGATGCAACAAGTTTGTGAAGCATTACAGACAGTCGAGCTGTCGAATAAGTTAGTCATCACTATCGCTGCGGGCATTAAAGCAAAGCGATATACCGACTATCTGGCACAAGACATCAAGCTTATCCGCGCCATGCCAAATACGCCGATGCAAATTAGTGTTGGTATGACTGGCCTCTATGCGCCTCAAAGCATTACTACCGAGCAGAAAGCCATTTGCGATCGTTTGATGTCAAGCGGCGGCGAAATAGTGTGGGTAAATGAAGAGTCAGATTTAGATCAAGTGATTGCACTATCGGGCAGTTCACCGGCTTATTTCTTTTTGCTAATGGAGTCTATGATAGATGCAGGCAAAGAAATGGGAATGGATGAAACAAAAGCCAGAAGTTTAGTGCAGCAAGCTGCGCTTGGCGCTGCTATGATGGCAAAGCAAAACCCACAACTGACCTTAGGTAATTTAAGGGAGAATGTTACTTCAAAGGGCGGCACCACCGCACAAGCGCTGGCGACATTTGAAGCTGCGGATATGCGCGGCTTAGTAAAAAAAGCCATGGAAAACTGTATTAATCGTGCAGAAGAAATGGCTAAAACATTTTGATCCACTAACACGTTTTTATATCGAACTTTAATAGGTAGAAATCTCGATGAATGCATTTACCTTTTTAATCACCACTCTATTCGATCTCTATTTGATGGTAGTGATTTTGCGGATTTGGTTACAACTGGCAAGGGCTGATTTTTACAATCCTTTTAGCCAATTTATTGTTAAAGCAACTCACCCGCTCATCGCACCAATGCGCCGTATTTTGCCTTCCTTAGGGCGATTTGATACCGCATCTTTCGTCCTCGCATTATTGGTTGTGATAGCCAAGCTGCTACTAATTAGCCTCATTGCGGGCGGTGGCATAGACATACTGTTATTTTTGCTGTTTGCCGTTGTATCTGTGGTCAAAAAAGTAGGGGTACTGCTGTTTTGGATGCTATTAATACGCGCAATCTTAAGCTGGTTTAACCAAGGCTATAATCCCATTGTAATGATTATGGGTCAGTTAACTGAACCCGTATTAGCACCAATACGTCGTATCATACCGCCAATTGGTGGTTTAGATTTATCCGTAATGCTGGTCATTATTGGTATGAATTTCCTCAATATGTTACTTGCTCAATATATCCCTTATTGGGCAGTGATCTAATGAGTGCAGTGACTTTGCAGCAGGGTGACTTGCTGCTCAATCTCTACATTCAGCCTAAGGCCAGCCGCGATCAAATTGTAGGATTGCACGGTGATGAGCTAAAAGTAGCCATCACTGCGCCCCCCATAGATGGCAAAGCGAATGCCCATTTAAGCAAGTACTTAGCAAAAGCTTTTAAAGTGCCAAAGAGCGACATTCACATAATAAAAGGTGAACTTGGCCGACATAAACAAATCCGCATTATTGACCCTAAGATCATCCCAAGTGTCATTACTGAACTGATGGGGCAAGATAGTGAAAGGTAATTCAGTTGAAAGATCACTCAGTTAAAAAATCGTACAACTGAAAACGAATTAATCCTTTGAATACTATTAATTTATTGGAAAAAATAGTCACGGCGGCCCTATAATCCAACATTCTCTAATATGAGGTATCCCATCATGTTCCGTAATCTTCTCGCTGTATTAGCCCTCACGGCCAGCCTTTGCGGTGTTGCAAATGCCGAGCAAAAAGAAACTGTCGGCAATTTTGATATTCATTACATAGCACTTGGCAGTACATTTTTAACGCCTAGCATAGCCAAATCCTATGGCATTAAGCGCAGTAGCTACACTGGCATCATCAATATTGCCGTATTAGATATTAGCGAAGCAAATAAGCCCGCAGTACCCGTTGAAATTACTGGAGTTGCTAATAATTTGTTAGATGCGCGAATCAATCTAACGTTTAAAGAGATCCGCGAAGGTGATGCGATTTATTACATTGCCGAAGTGCCCTACCGCGATGATCAAGAAATCAACTTCAATATCGCAATTAAATATGGCAATCAACTGAACACGAACTTACAGTTCAAGCAAAAATTCTACGTTGAATAAACCTATTTTATACCTTTGTTGGCGTTGCTTTCCTGTAGCGCCAACCCCTTTCCCTGTCCTTTACTATTGAGCTTGGGTATCATAGTGCCAACGCACGTCGCCCCATTTATGATAGGTATTCCATGCAACAAATCGTCCTCGCCAGCGGTAATAAAGGCAAACTTGCCGAATTTGATCAAATACTCGCAAGCTACGGTGTCACTGTACTGCCGCAGAGCCAGTTTAATGTCAGCGAAGTAGCAGAAACGGGTACCACTTTTGTAGAGAATGCCATTATCAAAGCAAGGCATGCCGCCGAAATCACCGGACTTGCGGCCATTGCCGATGATTCGGGTTTAGAAGTGGATTTACTCCAAGGCGCTCCAGGTATTTATTCAGCGCGTTACGCGGGCGAAAATGCCAAAGATCAAGACAACGTATTGAAACTACTGGAGACGTTAAAAGACCAGCCAGCACCTCGCGGGGCAAGATTCCAATGCGTACTGGTATATATGCGCCATGCGAAAGACCCTACCCCGATTATTTGCCAAGCCTCATGGGAAGGCCAAATCGACTTTAGCCAACGCGGCGCCAATGGCCATGGTTACGATCCGATTTTTATCCCTGAAAATTATCAATGTAGCGCGGCAGAGCTGAGCAGCAAAGAGAAAAATGCCTTAAGTCATCGCGGTAAAGCCCTAGTGCAACTCATCGCCGCCATGCAAGCCCAAGGCGTGTTAACTGGCGGGAATGCACAATAATGTCGTCAACTGCTGTGACTACTGCGATGAAGCTCGAACTGCCGCCACTCAGTCTGTATATCCATATTCCCTGGTGCGTACAAAAGTGTCCTTACTGCGACTTTAACTCCCATGGTCAAAATGGTGAGCTGCCACAAGAAGCCTATGTTGATGCGCTATGGGAAGACTTACGCCAAGACTTACATCTCGTCCAAGGGCGGCAGCTCCATACCATCTTTATCGGTGGCGGCACGCCATCATTATTCGATGCCAAACAAATCAAACGCATACTCGATGGTGCTAATGCGCTAATTCCCTTTAGTGACAATATCGAAATCACTATGGAAGCCAACCCTGGCACTTTAGAACACGATGACTTTAGTGCCTATCGTGCAGCGGGCGTCACCCGTTTATCTATCGGGGTGCAGAGCTTTTCTAAGGATAAACTCAACTTACTTGGACGTATTCACGATCAAAACGAGGCACAAGTCGCCGCTCAAAAAGCCAGCCAAGCGGGATACTTGAGTTTTAACCTCGATTTAATGCATGGATTACCCAATCAAAGCTTTGCTGAAGCTATGGCCGATATCGACACGGCAGCGGCGCTGAATCCGCCACACCTATCTTGGTACCAGTTAACGATTGAGCCCAATACCCTATTCCACTCAAAACCGCCACAGCTGCCCGATGACGAAGCGCTCTGGCATATCTATGAGCAAGGTCAACAAAAGCTGGCCGCATTAGGGTATGAGCAATACGAAATATCCGCCTATGCAAGACCAGGTTACCAATGTAGGCACAATCTCAACTACTGGCAGTTTGGTGATTATCTAGGCATAGGCTGTGGCGCCCACGGCAAAGTGACGCTGCCAGAAGAAAACCGCATCATACGCACAGTAAAAATTAAACATCCCAAGGGATATCTGAGTGCCCACAACTACACCTTCGAATCGATTGAAGTTGCAGAGGAAGACCGCGCGCTCGAATATTTAATGAATCGCCTGCGTCTGATGACACCTATTCCTAAGCAAGAATTTGAACTGCGTACCGGACAACACAGAGACACATTGACCGAAGGAATGGAAAAGGCCAAACAACGCGGTTTACTCACAGAATCCGCTGAACATTGGCAATTAACCAGTAAAGGTCATATGTTTGTTAATGATTTACTGACACAATTTTGCTGAGTTAGCCGTTAAAACATATATATAAATAATGTGTTAGTAACAAATAGTGCCGTTTAACACTATTACTGCTAACACATTTTCTAACACTAATATCCATACATTCTTGTTCCGCTTCTTTAGTATTGATGCAAATCAATCTAGGAAGCCTGATCATGCCAATAAAAACTAAAATCAGCTTAGTCGCACTGACCCTTTCAGCTCTACTGACCATTCCCGCGTATGCAGCATCAACTGCGCCAGCCTTACACAGTGCAAGCGAACCTGTGAATGCAGTAGCGCAAACCGAATCAGAAAAAGCCAATGCTCTGTTCGAAACCATCTTCATGGAAAACATCATGGCGAGCCCCATTTCGCAGACCTATATGGGGATCAAGCAAGACTATGATAAATGGGATGAACTGGGTGATGCCGCCGATGATAAAACCCTAGCGCGCACAAAAAAACAACTGGAGCGGGTCAATCAGATTGATGCGGCCAAGCTCGATCCACAAACAAACCTCAGCCTTACCTTACTAAAACAAAATCTGCAAAATGACATCGAAGATGACCAATGGCGCTATCATAATTATCCTGTAAACCAAATGTATGGCGGCCACTCTATGATCGCCTCCTTCTTGATTAACCAACATCAAATCACAGATGTCAGCGATGCTATGGCCTATATCAGCCGCTTGAATGGCGTTCCCAAACGCTTAAATCAACTACAGACAGTATTAGCCGTTCGCGCAGATAAAGGCATTATCGCGCCTAAGTTCGTATTCGCTTATGTGATTTCAGACAGCCAAAACATCATCAAAGGCGCGCCTTTTGATAAGGGCGACGACAGCGCGTTACTCGCAGATTTTCGCCGTAAAGTGAACGCATTAGCGATTAAAGAAACGGAAAAGCAAGCACTGCTTCAACAGGCTGAGCAAGCACTCGTTACTCAAGTCGAGCCCGCCTATAACAAACTCATCAGTTACGTAAAAACCTTAGCAGCCAAAGCTGATGACCGCGATGGTGCGTGGAAACTCCCTAACGGAGTCGCCTATTACAATAATGCCTTGGCACGTACTACGACGACAAACATGAGCGCCGATCAAATCCATGACTTAGGCCTTTCTGAGGTGGAACGTATTCACAATGAAATGCGTGCCATCATGAAGAAGGTCAATTTTAAAGGCGATTTGCAGCAATTCTTTAGCTTTATGCGTGATGATCCCCAGTTCTACTACCCCAATACCGCCGAAGGCAAAGCCGCCTATTTAGCTGAGGCGACTAAGTTCATCGACAATATGAAGTCGCGCTTGGATGAAGTGTTCAAAGTAAAACCTAAGGCCGCCATGGTAGTGAAGCAGGTTGAAGCCTTTAGAGAAAAATCTGCTGGTAAAGCCTTCTATGAACAACCAGCACCGGATGGTTCTCGTCCAGGTAGCTACTATGCAAACCTATATGACATGAAAGCCATGCCAAAATACCAAATGGAGGCGCTGGCCTACCACGAAGGTATTCCGGGTCACCATATGCAGATCGCCATTTCCCAAGAACTGCAAAATATTCCTAAGTTCCGTAAGTTTGGTGGCTATACCGCGTATATTGAAGGCTGGGGTTTATATAGCGAATCTTTCCCAAAAGAAATGGGACTCTACGCCGATCCTTACTCTGACTTTGGTCGCCTAGCAATGGAGTTGTGGCGTGCCTGTCGCTTAGTCGTTGATACTGGCATCCACACAAAAAAATGGACCCGCGAGCAAGGCATTGCCTATTACGTGGATAATACGCCAAATGCTAAATCGGATGCGGTGAAAATGGTTGAACGCCATATCGTCATGCCATCGCAAGCGACAGCTTATAAAGTAGGTATGATTAAACTACTAGAGCTAAGACATAAAGCAGAGCAACAGCTTGGCAGTCAATTTGATATCCGCGACTTCCATACGCTAGTACTTGCTAACGGCGCATTGCCACTGGATGTGTTAGAACAACAAGTCGATCTCTGGATAGCCAGTAAGAAGGCCTAATACCCTAATGTTTTAATGCCTTAATGCTGAGTCGTGAAGCATTGTTAACCTGCTTCACGACTAAAGCGACATATATAGCTACGCCCAATAAAAAAGCCACTCGAAAGTGGCTTTTTTATTGGTACCATTATCTCTTTAGATAACAGAACCCTTCTCACTGTGGGTCACTATATTTGTTGCATTAATATATGCTTTAGCACTCGCCTTCACATCATTTAACACACAGTTGCGACTTTAGGGTACAGGGAGACAAAACTTGTGCTCAAGGCTGCAAACCATCAATAAAAAAATTACCTCAGCGATAAGGCTGAGGTAAACCAAAAACTAGGATGATGGTTTAAAGAGCCAACATTGTTTTAGTTCTCAAACTTCTGTTGGCTGTGATCCAAAACTGCATTAACGCCGACCTGTATACAAAAATTGAAAGGGGTCATTTCCAATAAATGTATAGGACTCAGGTCATTCCGAATCAACTATTACCCATTGTATTCAATTAAGAACAGAGTTCAAGGATGTTATAAAAAAGTGCTTTAGGAACCCCTAAAAAACCATCAACAAATGTACTCATCAACTCAATCTAAAGCATTGATTTTAAATGACTAGAAAAGTGCCTGCCCAATTTAAAATCGCATAAGACTGCTTTTAAGAACAATGTTTCCTATTTTACTGACGTTTACTGAATAATTCTACATAGGGAGCATCCCAATACGGTGGCGTTCCTATGTGATCTTTGATGAATTCGATAAAAGAACTGACCTTAGGTGCTAAGTGCTTACGACGGGGGTAAACCGCCTGCAATGGCAGATGGTGGGTCAATTGCCAATCCTTCAGTAAAGGCACTAATGTCCCTTTGGCAATTTCATCTTCCATCAAATAACTCGCAAGATACACAACTCCAAGACCACTGATTGCAGCAGATTTTAATGCAGGCGCATTATCCACCCTGAAATTACCCGATACGCCAATTTCACAGTAGTCATCACCCTTCTTAAATTGCCACATGCTGTGCTCGTGCCACTCGCCTTGATAGACCAAACAGTTGTGGTCAACTAACTGCTCAGGTCGAGTTGGCTCGCCATGTTGAGCAATATAGCCAGGCGAAGCAACTAACAGGAATTGGCACTTCATCAGAGGTCTAGCAACCATGCCAAGTGGTAATTGCTCAGACATAGTTAACAGTAAGTCTAAGCCTTCGCTCACGACATCCACTTTATGGTCCAGTAAGCTCACTTGTAGCTCAAGCTCAGGATGTTTTGCCATAAAAGATGGCAACGCAGGAATGATATGCATCACCCCAAAGGATTGGGAAATCCCCACCTTGAGCACGCCGCGGGTCGCATCATTTAAGTTATGCACGCTGGCTATCGCTTGTTCAGCGTCACGCAGCAGTTCTTCACCTTGCAGATACAGCAAATGCCCTGCTTCAGTCAGGCTTAAGCTGCGGGTGGTACGTTGAATTAATTGAACACCAAGTCTATGTTCAAGATCGGCGACTTGTGTACTGACCTTAGACTTAGAGATCCCAAGCCTTCTTGCGGCGGCACTAAAACTACCTGCTCTGGCCACATGAGTAAAAATCGCAATAGGTTCTAACAGTTCTAACATGGAAGTCGCCTTAAGCTGTTTACGACAATGATATTAACTTTCGGTGAGCAGCTATGGTTAGCGTAATCATCGCTTAAAAATAACCATAGCATTGATATCTCGCATCAAAATGATATAACGCAGAGATTTAGACCGAAAAAGTCCACTAAAGTAGGGGGTTATATCTGACTGATATGCCAGCTTTTAATTATATTTTAAGAGTATACCAAATATTCGTCTCTAGACTGTAACATTCCGAACTAAATCGCTGCAAGCCTAGCCTATAAGCCACATCAACTTAGCCATAAGGGTTGTCGCCACGATTAAACAGTAGTCAATAAAAAAGCCCCTAGTCGATAAATTGACTAGGGGCGTAGCATTCAAGTTTGACTCATGCACAAGGAGATAGAAGTTATTACAGTTAAAACTAAGGGCTATTCGCAAGGATTATTTACAAGAACTATTTGCAAGAACTATTCACGCAGTTCCTTGGTTGAGTTTTGTGTCAACACATAAGGCGCGAGTTCTGGTACTTCTTGGCGCAATTGATTTTCAAGCACTAACAGATTTTCAAATCGGTCGCACAAACGGTCAGCCCTAGCTTCTAATCCCTTAGATTGGCTCTCAATTTGTTGCTCAATATCTTGGCCTAAATTGTCCATTTTTTTGGAGAAGGTATCCATCTTGGCTTCAAAATTTTCACCGCCACCAGACATGATTTGGCCACCTAAGTTCATCATAATTGCGCCAATTGAATTCTGGACAATTTGTTCCATTTCCTGCTCGAATTCATCGTTAAATGTACTTTGCATCGAGTCTTCAGTCGCCCCTAAATAGAAGCTATCACCATTCTTGTAAGCCACTGAATCAACACGCTTTTGAATGCCAGCCATCATTTCATCAAATTTTGCACCAGCAGCATCACCCATTAAAGGTGTTAAGGCCATACCAACAGCTTTGGAAGCAAGAGATACTGCCTCATTCACCAGTTCAATCACTTCTGGCACTTGAGTCGAAACTTCATCGGCATATTGAGTAACCAATTTTTTCTGCTTGTCGGTTAAGTTAACTTGCTTACCTTCCACAAATAACTTGTCAACTTCGATACGATACTTTTCTGTGCCCTTCTCGCTCATGACCAATTTTTTAGGCTCGACCATAACGTCATAATTTAAGGAGACTTCACAGCGCTCATCTATTTTTGGCTCTGTTTGTGCTTGCGCCAGCTGTACGCTAGATGCTCCTAAAATCACGCCAGATAATGCAAATCCAGTTAATAACTTATTTAATTTCATTTTTGTTCGTCCTTTAATCTGAATAATTCGATAAACCTAAACTACTGAATAGCTTATAGCAGGAGACATGCCAACTTTATAACGATATGATTATGTTGGATTTTTAAAGTTAGCACTAAAAGGTCATTAGCGAAATTCGCTAACATTTAGTCTGATAGTGCTAATAAAAAACGAGAGATAAGACTAGAAAATAGAACGACCGAGACGCTGACTGAGATGCTCAAGCATCGCTGTGCCCGCAAGTGAGTTGCCATTATTATCGAGTTCTGGCGACCATACACAAATCGACAGTTCTCCAGGGATCACGGCAATAATACCGCCGCCGACGCCACTTTTACCTGGCATACCAACACGATAAGCAAACTCACCAGCACCATCATATAAGCCTGAGGTTGCCAACAGAGCGTTAAGTTGCCGAGTTTGCACTTGAGAAATAAGCTCAGTCCCTGTGATACTTTTGCCGCGATTAGCCAAATACAACATGGCCTTAGACAAGTCAGCACAATTCATCTTCAAGGCGCAATAATGAAAATAGGTGCGCAGCACAGTATCAACATCACCTTGAAAATTACCAAAGGACTTCATCAAATAAGCGATAGCCGCATTGCGCGCACTATGCTGATATTCTGAATCTGCTACTTGTTTATCGAAACACACTTTATCGTTTTGGCTTAATTGCCTGACTAACTCAAGCATTCTGTGTTTAGGTGCACCTAAACGACTCTGCAATAAGTCAGCAATCACTAACGCGCCAGCATTGATAAATGGGTTGCGCGGCTTGCCACGTTCTAACTCGACTTGTACTAAAGAGTTGAATGAATGGCCCGAAGGTTCTTTGCCAACACGGCTCCAGATTTCGGCTTCTTCATATAAAGTTAATGCTAAGGTTAAGCTGAAAACTTTGGAGATACTTTGAATCGAAAACGGCTCAAGGTAATCGCCCGCACCTAAGGTTTCGCCATCAACGGTTGTGACGGCAATGCCTAATTTGCCAGCATCAACGCTGGCCAGTGCGGGGATATAATTTGCAACCTTTCCTTGGCCGAGCAAGGGTCGAACTTTCTCGACCACTTCCTCAAGTAATGCCAACTCGGGCATTAACCCCACCAAATGTCGTACAGTTCGCTAACTTCAACCTGAGACACTTTTTGGGTCGCCCAGAATGCCTTAACTGCAGCAATATCTTCTTCGGTACATTTACCAATCGTTTGGGTGGCGATAATGCCTTCCCATTCGATGTGGCCGCCGCCATGGAAACCTAATTTACGGGTTTCGATCACTTCATCGATGAATTTATCTACAGTTGCATCGATATCGGCTTCAGATACTGATGCATCAAAAGTCCAAGCCATATCGAAACCTAACTCTTGGAATTCATCAACGCGCATTTTCTTACGTAAACGACGGCTACGATTAGTTGCCATAGTGATTTTCCCTTTTGTGTTTAAAATTAGCTAAAATTGAGTTCGTGATTAAGCGATACGCTCAAACATCAGATCCCATACACCGTGACCCAGTCTATGGCCGCGGGCTTCAAACTTTGTCAATGGACGATGATCAGGACGCGGCACCACACTGCCGTCGGCCGACTGGTTTTGATAACCCGGAGCGACTTGCATCACCTCTAACATATGCTCGCTGTACCCTTCCCAGTCAGTGGCCATATGGAACACACCGCCAATTTTTAGCTTGCGACGAATAAGTTCGGCAAATTCAGCTTGTACGATGCGGCGTTTATGGTGACGTTTTTTATGCCAAGGATCTGGGAAGAACAATTGCACTCGGGCTAATGAACCGTCAGCAATCGCATGTTCTAATACCTCCATGGCATCGTGATGATACACACGTAAATTAGTCACACCAGCAATGGCGGCATCACTGAGGCAAGAGCCTACACCCGGTTTATGTACTTCAATACCAATGAAATTTTGCTCTGGTGCATCTTTAGCCATTTGTACTAAAGAGGCGCCCATGCCAAAGCCAATTTCCAGCACAGTATCAGCTTCACGACCAAAAACGTCGCTTAGTACCAATGGCACTGGGCTGTAATCTAAACCCATTGTTGGCCACTGGCTTTCAATAGCGTGTGCTTGGCCTTTGGTTAGGCGACCTTCTCTCAGGACAAAGCTTCTGATCTTGCGCAGATACTTGCCTTCTTCATTAAATTCAGCGGTAGTGACTTCGCTCATTTTTGCCTCGTCTAGTGGACAACACCATCATAAAAGAAGGGCATTATCCAAAGTTCAACATACAGTGCAAGCACTAATGGGGCGAAAGTATACCAAGATTATTTAAGAGTGCGAATTTAGCAGCGATTTTTAGCTTTAGAGCCCTTGCCAACTTATCTTTGACGCTTGTCTAAGAAGATAACTGCCGCTACACTGCGCCGATGAAATCTACAGCCTCCTTCGCTACACGTATCGTCTCTTGGTACGACAATCACGGTCGTAAAACCCTCCCTTGGCAGCAAGATAAAACCCCATATCGCGTATGGGTTTCTGAAATCATGCTGCAACAAACTCAGGTTGCGACTGTTATTCCCTATTATCTTAAATTTATGGCGCGTTTTCCCGATGTGTTAGCACTTGCTAACGCGCCAGACGATGAGGTATTACATCATTGGACCGGTCTTGGCTATTACGCTAGGGCGCGTAATCTGCATAAAGCAGCCAAAATAATCCGCGATGATTATCAGGGATTATTTCCAACACATTTTGAACAAGTGCTCGCACTACCCGGCATCGGCCGCTCGACGGCAGGCGCAGTATTGTCATTGTCACTTGGGCAACATCACCCCATTCTCGATGGCAACGTAAAACGTGTATTAGCAAGACATGGGGCAATCGCAGGTTGGCCAGGGCAAAAGACGGTTGAAGAGCAACTTTGGCAACTGACGGATGCCTTCACACCGCAGCAAGATATTCAGAAATATAATCAAGCCATGATGGATATCGGCGCCAGTATTTGCACTCGTAGCAAACCTAACTGTGCCGCTTGCCCTGTAGCGATTGATTGCAAAGCTCAACTGATTGGCAGACAAACCGATTTCCCTGGCAAAAAGCCTAAAAAAACCATACCAACCAAAGCGGCGTGGATGTTAGTGATGATGCAAGACAACCAAGTCTTTCTAGCTAAACGTCCGCCAGCGGGAATTTGGGGCGGGCTCTGGTGTTTCCCTGAATTCGCTACCCAAGCCGCCCTTGAAACTCATCTTGAAGAGCAAGGGTTTGCTGGGCAACCACTCGAATGGTTAATTGGCTTTAGACACACATTTAGCCACTTCCATTTAGATATTCAGCCCATGATGCTTAACTTAGATAAAACTCACGGCGATAAAACCCTCGGCAATAAAGAGAGCGTGGGCGCTGTCATGGAACAAAACCAGTCTCTCTGGTATAACATAAGTCATCCTTCCAAAGTGGGACTCGCCGCCGCCACCGAGCGCGTGCTAGCCAATTTGGGATCACTCTTTCAATCCGCAGTCAGTAAGGAATAATCATGGCGCGTACAGTCAATTGCGTATATTTAAATAAAGAAGCCGACGGCCTAGACTTTCAACTGTATCCAGGTGATTTAGGTAAGCGCATTTTTGATAACATCAGCAAAGAAGCTTGGGGCCTATGGCAAAAAAAGCAAACCATGCTGATCAACGAGAAAAAACTCAACATGATGAATGTTGATGATCGTAAATTTCTCGAAGAACAAATGACCTCTTTCCTATTTGAAGGTAAAGATGTTGAAATTGAAGGTTTTGTACCAGAAAAAGACCAAGATTAATTCTGGTCGTTAGTCGGCCCTAAGTATAAAGTTTACAAAAAAGCGCCTTTCGGCGCTTTTTGTTTATCTAAATGGCAGAATAAAGAGTTACTTACGCACGCCTTCAACCACTAGATCTAATTCAACATGGCTAGATGCTGGACCTAAATCCATCTTGATACCGAAGTCTTTCATCGCAAAGGTAGTTGTGCCCGTAAAACCGGCACGGTAGCCACCCCAAGGATCCTGACCTTCACCCACAGCATGGGCCTTGATCGCTAATGGTTTAGTCACACCATTTAAAGTTAAGTTGCCGTTAATCACTAAATCGCCATTTCCTTTATCTTCCACCGAAGTAGATGCAAAGGTCGCTTTAGCGAATTTGCCAGTATTAAGGAAATCTTCACCGCGAATATGTTTGTCACGCTCAGCATGGTTTGAATCGACACTTAATGTATTCACAGTGACATTCACTTTCATCGCAGTAGGTTTAGCCGCATCGTAGCTAAAATCGCCGCTAAAATCATTAAAACGCCCCACCACATAGCTATAACCTAAGTGATTCACTTTAAATGTAATAGAAGCGTGAGCGCCTTCATGATCAATCACATAGTCAGCAGCTGAAGCCGCCACAGGAGCCAATAGAGATACACCAATCAGTGCGCTTAACAGTTGCTTTTTCATTGTATTATCCTCGTTTAAATTTAATCATTCTAAGTAGGGTAGTGTCTTTATCGATAAAGTGATGTTTTAATGCGCCCGCCGCGTGAATAACGACCAGCGCGATCAAGCTGTAAGCCGCATACTGGTGAATATCACCCGCGATATCAGCTTGGTTTTCAAACAAAAGTCCCAATCCTGGTAGTTCAAACCAATCAAACACCCAGATACCACGGCCATCTGCGGTTGAGATCAAAATGCCAGCAGTCATAATGACAAAGAGCAAGACATAAATAATAAAATGCGCCAAATGTGCGGCCGTCTTTTCCCACGGTTTATGACTCGCCTCAGGTACAGGCTTGGGATTAACTAAGCGCCATACCAAACGAAATATTGTCGCAGCCAATAACAGAATCCCAATACTTTTATGTAGATGCGGCGCAGTCTTGTACCAAGTACTGTAGTAGGTTAACTCCACCATCCACACACCGACTGCAAATAACCCAATCACGACGAACGCACTCAACCAATGGGTCACAATGGCGGTAATTCCATAAGCAAACTGACTATTTCGAAACATACTGCGACTCCGTACTCGCGTTTTCTTCATGCTATCCATGAAATAATATTCATTATCATAAATCTAAATTTAAAAACTAAAATCAGTAAAAATCGCTTATATCTTTCTAAATTTTAGAAAGTAAGCCAAAAATCATGATCTGTGAGCACAAAGCTATAGTAAACATCAGTATCCCTCTGACTTGAAAAATACAGCCAACGAATGAAATTGAGCTGAATTCGCAAAATAAGAGATAAAAAACACTCAAGATGTGCATTAAACAGCCGAACGAGTGATTTATCGGGAAAAAGCACTTGCAGAGGTCAAACACCCTAGCTAATATAGCCGCACTTCGAACGATGCGGCTTAGCCAACGAGTTCAAAGTAGTTAACTAACGCTTAGTTTAGTTGCCCGAATAGCTCAGTCGGTAGAGCAGAGGATTGAAAATCCTCGTGTCCCTGGTTCGATTCCGGGTTCGGGCACCATTATTCTGTACTAAAAATTGCAGTAAAGATTTAAGCCGGCATAGCTCAGTTGGTAGAGCAACTGACTTGTAATCAGTAGGTCCCGAGTTCGACTCTTGGTGCCGGCACCATATAAAACAATGAAACCACTCAATGAGTGGTTTTTTTGTATCTGAAATTTGAATAATAACTCACAAAGTCTGTGGTCAATCGCAACTGACTTACTCTTGATAATACCAGTAGGTTCCGAGTTCGACTCTTGGTGCCGGCACCATATAAAGCAACGAAGCCACTCAATGAGTGGCTTTTTTGTATCTGAAATTTGAATAATAACCAACAAAGTCTGTGGTCAATCACAACTGACTTACTCTTAATAATACCAATAAGTCCCGAGTTCGACTCTTGGTGCCGCCGGCACTATATAAAACAATGAAGCCACTCGCTTACTCTTAGTTGCTCCGCTTAGTTACATCCCATAAATATCAGCCATCAATCAAAGCTCGACAATACCCAAAGTGTGCCACTGCCCTTTGCTTGCAATAGATGAGCTTAAACCTTAATTTTTATCTCCCCAATAGCAGATAAATGAATGAGGAAGTTAGGATAAACAGCCATAAGGAACACCTACTGGCGTTAAAGTGCTGAAACTTTCAGCGACTCAATATGAGAAAAGTGGAAGAATCAAATAAATGTTCGATTTTTGTTTAATAGTTAATCAGTCATTTAAAAAGGGCTTGCACAGCCAAAGCGAGCACTATATTATACGCGCACTTCGAACGAACAAGGTCTTTACGACTTAGTTTGAAGTAGTTAACTAACGCTTAGTTAGTTGCCCGAATAGCTCAGTCGGTAGAGCAGAGGATTGAAAATCCTCGTGTCCCTGGTTCGATTCCGGGTTCGGGCACCACAATTTAGCCGGCATAGCTCAGTTGGTAGAGCAACTGACTTGTAATCAGTAGGTCCCGAGTTCGACTCTTGGTGCCGGCACCATATAAACAAAAAAGCCACTCAATGAGTGGCTTTTTTGTATCTGTTTTTTGTATCTGAAATTTGAAGTGTTCAGTACAAAGCGCAACTGACTTACTCTCGATAATTTCAGCAGGTCCCGAGTTCGACTCTTGGTGCCGGCACCATATAAAACAAAAAAGCCACTCAATGAGTGGCTTTTTTGTATCTGAAATTTGAATCGTTTCAAAGCAAAACACAACTGACTTTCCTCAATAATAACGATAGCGCCCTCAATACTGGCACAATAAGCGCTCAAATCGAGCGTTAAGATAATTTATTGACTTCATGCAACAGACAATCACTTAATCCTTTACCCCTATAAATGATAGTTTTATATTCGCCACATAAAAAAGCCACTCATTATTGAGTGGCTTTGCGTTCTTATACAAACTATCTAGTTCCAAATGACTCAATCGTGCTTATTTGATGAGCTCGAGTGGCATAGGCCTATCACCTGCTTGAACTTGATGTTGAACATGGCGCCACCCTTGAGTGAGCTCACTTAGATGTGCTTTTCTCTCGGGGAAATGTGTAGCAAGTTTTTCGATAACATCGATTTGCTTCTTACACAATAATGACCAACGATCTGCATTTGATAAGTACATGGCGTTTTCCTTAACTGAGGGGTTACTTTTCCTTAGCCAGTTAAGTCTAGGCTGGAATCATTTTATTGCCAATTCAAAATTGCGCGTTAGCGCACTGTTAAAACAACTAACTCGGGAGTATCTTGGTTCTATAAACATAAGATAGGAGGCGTTATGACAGCCGATATTTTCAAACTCATTTTTGTCGCTATTGGTATATTTCTCGTTTACAAACTGATATTTGGTGGCAAGAAAGGTCTGACTATTTTTGAAATGCATTTTAAAGATGGCCGTATGACTCAGCATAAGGGCAAGATCCCCGAACGATTCGAACGGGAATGTCGCCAAATCGCTAAAACCGAAAAACTGACTTGTACTGTTAGGGCTGAAAAATCAGGAGATGTACGCTTACATATTTCTGCCAACGTGAGTGACAATGTGAAGCAAAGGATTCGTAATCTGTTTCCGTTTGAATATTATGACAAAAAATCGATAGATAACAGTCGTCAAGCGGGTTAGTTCTTCGCCTCTCCCCTAGCAACCTTAATACTTGCTATTGATAGTTAAGTATTGAGGTTGAAGTGAGTTCCTAAGGCATTTTCTTATTTAAACTTAACTGGATACCTAGGTTTTAGAAAATCGGATTCTAACTGACCGTCTTTTCTCGCATCTCGAATACGACGTTCATTATCTTGCACCATAGGATCGCTTGCGGGTTGATGAGGATCGACTTGTTTCTCAGAATGATCCTCAAACTTAAAGTCAAAAGATGAACAAGCAGTTAACGACAGACTTAAAAATACTCCCCATAAAACAACGTGTTTTTTCATCGACTACCCCCTATCTATTTAGACTTAGACTTAAGCTCAGATTAATTAAATTTAAACAATGGGTTGCAATAACCTTACCCCCATATATCACTTATGCCACTAGCAAAAATGCCTAGCTGCAACTTTGGCTTGACTTCAACACTTTAATGCAGAAAAAAGGGGATTATTAGCCAAGCTATACTGTTTAAGCCAATTTAAGTCTTAATCAACTGAGTTAATCCAAGACAAGCTGGGGTAAGCCAACTTAACTAAAAATTGCTGAGACTATTTTTGAATAACTAAAGTGACTTTAGCAAATTTGATGCCAAACTTAATAATATCGCTCTGATTTATAATGGTATTATCATTCACTAAGAACATCCAATCGTCGAAATGAACTTGATATTCCTCACCATCCACAGGCAATAACATATCGTATTTCCAACGTAGCGCACTGCCGCTAGATTGGCCATCGGCAGTACCGATAATGTCACCTGCAGTTCCTGAGTATCGCCCTTCCCCTAGTGCCTTGATGCGCCACACACGAGTTTGAGTTTCACCATCATCATACACAAACCATTCATTAATGACTCCCTCACTTCCCTGCCAACTGGCTTCCATAATGACATTGAATTTGCGAATTACTTTGCCACTAAAATCATGTACGACCCCAGAGGCTTTTAATGGCCCATTAAAAAATGACTCCAAAACCAATGTCGGATGAGTATCTTTATAATCAGTCACTTCCACCGATGAACAACTCGACAACAGCCCTATCATTATTAAACCTAAAAATAACTTTCGGCCGACAAGCCGTTTCAACAATCGCATGGTTTTTCTCCGAGTAATTGCGCCCGTAAACTCGGACGGCTAGTGTCTTTCGATAACCAAATCGCTAAAAATGCCTCAGCAAAATTAGCATCATTGATAATGTCGAGTGGTTGATGATTAAAGAAAAACTGACTCGTTTGTCCATCTATCACCTTAAAACTTAAATGGTCGCCCTGCTTCACATCGGGCCAAGTCGCATTTAATAAACCCAACCAACGTTGGATATCATTTTCGGCAAACGCTAGATGCTGCCATTGATCTTTTGTCGCTTCGAGCAAATCCTCTGACTCAATATCTCGATAATATTCAATATCTAGCAGCAGAGGATATTGCCCCTGTTGATAACGGCCATTTACCGTCATCAGTCTCGCCTTATACAAACTAAACCACAGCCAATCCATTTCTCCGCGGCCCACTTCCTGAAAAGTCTGCGTCACATCGGCGGCATCATTCAGTTCGATAGTAATGTTTTCAAAATCAGGCGTTTTCGCCTCTAACGCTTTTAAAGGTGCGGCCAATAAACTAAGGGCCAATAGACTTAAGCAGCTTGAATTCAAAAATGAAAAACCAAGATTTGGGCTACGATTACGAACTGACGACATGGGATCCCCCTTTTACTGCATGATGTCTTACAACAGGTACTTAACTAAAAACGGCATAATGACTTAACCGCGATCAATTCCTACAACTCAATAATTAACGCCCAAACACAGTAAAAGAACGCGCTTTAGTGCTTCGATTAAATCCATAGGGATTAGCAAGTTGGATTAAAAATGGCAGCAAGACTAGCCAAACCAAAAATAACACCACAGCAGAAATGACATTACCATAGGGCAAACTCACGGCATTAAATTGTGCGCCAGCCAAATAGCTTAACCCGCCAAAAATGCCCCCGAGTAACGCCTGAAATATCAGCGGTAAAGGTCGCATAAAGGCCAAACTATGATTCAGAGTCAAAGCAAAATGCAGCCACAGGCAACCAAGCCACCAAGGGAAAAGAGCAAACTCAAACACCCCTAAAACAGAGAGTACGGTATCTACACCTATTCCTAAGGCTGCAACCTTTAGCATCAATAGCAAATCCACTTTGCGATACTCGGGCTTACCTAAGGAAGCTAGCAGGATAAAGTGAAATAATAACAAAGGGATAGTTAATAATAGTGAGGTGTTAAGCCAAAGTACGCTAGACCACCACACAGCCTGAAAACTCAAGGCGTTATAGAGAATAAAGCCCTGATGTTTAAAAGGAACCCGAGAGTTAGCTAACATGGACTTCATCTTTGCCTCACTTTTATCTTGCTGCAAACAAAGCGGCTCATTCCAACGAAAATGGTTATTTCCACTAAAGTGACTGCTTAATCAAAACAGATTACATCGCATTAGGGCTATGGCTTGGGAGATTATGGCTAGCAATGCGATAGTCCGGACGCACAGCCACTAAATGCACTGTGCTTGTGGTACGTTCTAAAAATCCACCTTCACAATAACTTAGGTAAAATTTCCACATCCGAATAAAATCATCGCCATAACCTAAAGCTTGGATTTCGCCTATCGCATGATCAAAATTCTTATGCCAATGTTTTAAGGTTTTAGCGTAATCGAGCCCCATATCATTGAGCGACCAAACCACCATGTCCGTCTGTTTGGCAATGTGACCGACCATTTGGCTCACTGAGGGTAAGCAGCCACCGGGGAAAATATAACGCTGAATAAAATCCACACTTTTGCGATAGCTGTCATAACGTTGATCGGAAATCGTTATCGCCTGTAGCAGCATGCGCCCATTGGGTTTTAACAATGTTTCCAGCTTTTTAAAGAAGCCTGGTAAATACTCATGCCCCACAGCTTCAATCATCTCGATAGAAACAACCCTGTCGTATTCTCCGGTGAGATTGCGATAGTCCTCTGTCAGCAGCGTCACTTTATCGCTTAGCCCTTCGCGTTCGACACGGGCTTTGGTATAGGCGTATTGCGCATCTGAAATCGTTGTTGTTGTCACGTGCACGCCATAATGCTTAGCCGCATAAATAGCCAGCGCGCCCCAGCCTGTACCAATCTCAAGCAAGGTTTGACCCGGCTGTAAATCGAGCCGCTCACAAATAGTCATCAGCTTAAACAACTGCGCTTCCTGCAAACTGGCTTCCTCATGGGGATAAAGCGCACTCGAATACAACATTTCACGGTCGAGGAATTGCTCATACATAGCATTACCTAAATCGTAATGGGCAAGAATATTGCGCTTTGAGCCCTCTTGAGAATTGCGATTCAGCACATGCTTCACACGGTTTATCGTGCCGGTTAACCAAGAGAATTTGGCTTCAATCTTATCGAGTAAGGCTAAATTACGGGCAAACAGTTGTACGACTTTGGTGAGATCAGGGCTCGTCCAATGGCCTTGAATATAACCTTCACCCGCACCAATGGAGCCTGAAAGCATGATTTGACGATAAAAACTCGGGTGTTTAACCACAAGCGTGGCGTGTAAATCGCTATGACTCTCACCAAAACGATAACTCTTGTCGCCCTCAACCAAGGTCAAGCAGCCATGTGGGAGACTTTCAAGCACCTTAAGCAAGACTTTACGCGCAATACTGTCGGGCAGTTTCCCTGTGGTGACTGAGGTTTGCGAAGCCGTATTTTCCATGTTATTTCTCCATCTGAGCTGGATGCGGCACAAAGGGCACACGTTTAAAAAAGAGTTTTAGCGCTTGCCAATAAATCCCGAAGAAGATCTTGAGAGTCATAAAAGGGAAGCGAAACAAAAGCGTCCGTAAATTGGCCGCCGTGATCGGTTGGCGTTTCATCACTAAATTGGCATTAAACAGTTTTTTGCCATTCTCTTGCATCGACTTGTTTTCAATACCGATGTTTAAGTCTTCACTCGGCGCAGACACATGCCAGAGATAACGCATATCGAGAGTCATAAAGGGAGACACGTGAAACACTTTGTCAGAAGGTTTGGGCGCGGCTAAATCGACTAAATAGCAATGGCGCTGATCCCAAGGCGTGTTACTCACCTCGGCCAACATGTATAAAGGCGTTTGATCCTGATAACAAAAGTAGAAATTTACTGGGCTAAAATACACGCCAAAATGGCGGATCTGACCCACAAACAAAACTCGATCACACAGCTTATCTGCGCCTAACGCTGCCACTTGAGTCAATACGCGACTCTTGAGTGCAGCTGCGCTCGGATCGACAACAGCCACTTCACCGCTGTCATTGGATTTAGTCGTAAAAGAAGTTAAATAGTCTTTAGGATTGAATCTTAATAAAGCGCGATGCTGGCTGGCAAAAACTCGCCCCATGGCACTGATCTTATCGACTTCATCTAAATCAATCGCCAACAGCGCCATGGCATAACTAAAGCTATGTTTAATCGGTGTAAAACGGCTGTGGGATACAGTGCCGTAATAAATACCGCTATTGAGCTCTGTCATATTTAGACCTGTCACATTTAAACCTGTCATAGGCTGACACCAAAATGGGCACACACATCAAGTGCACTGCGAACGCCATCTTCATGGAAACCATTGTGCCAATAGGCGCCAGCAAAATGAGTATGATTTTGCCCGGATATTTCCTCACGGCGGCCCTGAGCCTTAAGACTGGCTTCGTTAAACACTGGGTGGGCATAATTGAAGCGGCGTATCACTTTCGACTCATCAATCAACTCTGACTGATTCAAGGTGACACAAAAGGTCGGCGCATTGGCTGGCAACTGTTGCAGTATGTTCATGTTGTAAGTCACTGACGCTGGACGTTTTAGGTTACCATCTAATCGATAGTTCCAACTCGCCCAAGCGGCTTTTCGCTTCGGTAAAATACGCGTATCCATGTGCAGCACCACATCGTTATTCTGGTAGCTGAGGTCGCCTAAAATGGCGCGTTCTGTTGGCGTAGGATCGTTTAACATCCGCAGTGCTTGGTCGCTATGACAGGCTAAAATCACCTCATCGAATTCCAACCATTCACCGTGAACTTGTAACTTCACCCCATTGCCATGGCGTTCAATACCTGTCACAGGTGAGTTAAGGCGGATATTGTCTTTAAAGGGCGCAATAAGATCAGGAATATAGCTACGCGAGCCACCCTTTAGCACATACCACTGGGGTCTATCACTGACATTTAATAAACCATGGTGCTGGAAGAAACGAATAAAAAACTTCAACGAAAACGCGCGCATATCTTCTATGCTCGAAGACCAAATCGCCGCACCCATGGGCAAAATGTAATGTTCAGCGAAAAATGGTGAGAAGTGTTCACTGTCTAAATAATCACCTAAGTTACCTTCGGGATAAATATCCTGTTGATAGAGTGCCTTACAGCCTTTATTGAAGCGCAAAATTTCTTTTAAAAAGGCCCAAAAGCGTGGATTCAGGAGGTTACGCTTTTGGGCAAACAAACTGCCTAAATTGTGGCCGTTGTATTCAAGCCCAGTCAGCGCATTGTGCACGCTAAAACTCATCTCAGTCGGTAATATGGTGACATTAAGGCGAGCTAATAAACGTTCAAATCGTGGATAGGTTCTGTCATTAAACACGATAAAACCTGTGTCTATAGCGTAGGTTTGCCCTTGATGCTCCACATCGACTGTCGCCGTGTGGCCGCCGATATAGTCATTGGCCTCAAACACTGTAACCCTGTGCGACTCACTTAATAGATGGCCGCAGGTTAATCCAGAAATGCCGGTGCCGATGATGGCGATATTTTTCATAAACTCTTGTCCTTTAGCTGCTTGGCTTGAGTATCGTTTGCAATCATTTTTTGCCACACAAAGGCAGGTAAAAACGACATCAACTTCAATAGATAAGTAAAGCGTCGCGGAAAATGGATCTCGCGCTTGCCACCTTTCAGCCCATTACGTATCGCCTTAGAAGCGGTTTGTACACTCACTTGCATTGGCATAGAAAAATCATTTTTTGCGGTCAGTGGTGTCGCCACAAAACCAGGGCAAATCAAGCTCACGCCTATGTCGTTCTTGGCAAGATCGAGCGCAAGACTCGAGGCTAAATACTGCACGCCGGCTTTAGAGGCGCCGTAAGCTTCAGCGCGAGGGAAAGGTAAATAAATAGCACTAGAACTCATTAAGCCAATACGTGAACCCCTTGGCATTAAAGGTAAAAATGCCCCGAGGCAATATCCCATTGCAATTAGATTGGTATGGATAACGCGCTCAAACAACACATCATCGAAGTCCTTAGCATCATCAATATATTCACAACTACCCGCATTCAAAATGACCAAATCGAGCTGAGAATCGGTTTTCACCAATAGCTCAGCTACATTTTGGCCAGCTTGTTGAACTTGGTCGCGCTGGGATATATCGAAGATAAACAACGTAGCACCTAAGAGTTCATTCAAGGCTAACGCCTCTAACCTTTCTTGGGAGCGGCCACAGGCAATGACGTGCCAACCTAAAGCTAAATAGTCTTGCGCCAGTTGCAATCCAATGCCTGAGCTTGCACCTGTAATCAGCACTGTATTTATTTTCATCGGCTTAACAGCGTCCATTACTTTGCCGCCCTGTCTTTGAGTAAGCGGATAAGGCCGCCCATACAAGGCAAATGCTCATACAACATTTGCCCTAAGTCGAAGTAATCCCTGTGAAAATAAATCTTGTCGTTGAATTTAAGTTGGCTCATGCCATCAACACGGATAAGTCCGCCTTTATTCAACTTAGGGTGGCTATATTGCATCTGCCAAAACAGCGCGGCTTGATTCGCATCCTGCTGCACTTCTTTGATCTCAAACTGAATATGCTTAACATTCTTATATAACTTCGCGAAGTACTGAGTTAACGACGCTAGCCCTGTGATTTGATGCATAGGATCGGTAAAACTAATATTGTCGTCGTAAACCTGAGCTAACAGATGCAAATTATCTTTATTCAAAGCTTGATAAAGCTGAATAAAATCATCAACAAGCGTATTAGTCTCAGTCGTCGCTTGGTTTGTCATCTTGTTATTGCTCCTGATCCTATTTATTGGGCCGCGGCCTTTTTCAATACGCCTAATACGGTTAATGCCCTTGCTCTTGCTGCACTGTGCTCGACAATCGCACTTGGATAAGCCGTTTTAGTGTTGAATAACGGCTGTTCAAACAAGGACGGTGTCTGCGCTGTACTGGGTTGATGTAATTGCTTAATTCCCCAAGATGCGAGCTCTGGTAAATACTTACGGATAAAGCTGCCATCTGGATCAAACTTTTCACTCTGGCTTATAGGATTAAAAATACGGAAATAAGGCTGAGCATCGCAGCCACAACCAGCAGACCACTGCCAGCCGCCATTATTCGCGGCTAAGTCACCATCAATCAGTTTTTGGCGGAAATAGCGCTCGCCCCAGCGCCAGTCAATCAGCAGATGTTTAGTCAGGAAACTCGCCACCACCATACGCAGCCGATTGTGCATCCAACCCGTTTGATTGAGCTGGCGCATTGCCGCATCGACAATCGGATAGCCAGTACGACCTTCACACCAAGCAGCAAACTCCTGCGGGTTATTGCGCCACTGCACATGGTCGGCTTGACGATTGAAATTGTGATTCTTAGATAAATCGGGAAATGCCACCAGCAAATGACGGTAAAACTCACGCCAAGTAAGCTCATTTAACCAAGTACGAGCAGGGCTAGTGTCGTCGACAATCACCTCAGGGAATTGATGCAGCAGCGCGGCAACGCATTGTCTTGGGCTCACCACACCAATGGCCAGATAGGGTGAAATTGAACTAGTGCCATCAATGGCGGGGAAATCCCTATCTTGCTTATAATCCTGCACTTTCTGCTGAATAAATGCCGAGAGCAAACGCTTTGCCTGCCCTTCTCCCGCAGCCCAAAGTTCACTCGACACTTTAGTGACATTGTTAAACAAAAGCGGCTTTGGCTCGGCCAACACAGGTCCAAGTGGCGCCGGAACAGGAAGCGGCAAAATGGCATGGCGGGCGGCAATTTCTCGCCACTTACGGCTAAAAGGAGTGAAAACCTTGTACATGTCGCCGGACAAATTCAGCACAGTGCCCGGCTTAAGCAAACAATGCTCATCGGTTAACACCAGAGGAATCCCCGATTGAATACAGGCTTGGTCGCGCTGTTGCTCGTTAATCTCAGGCTCGCGACCAGCAAACACTCGGCCAATCCCCAGTTGCTGGCAATAGTGACCGATAAACTCAGGTACATCAGCAAAGGTATCTAACTGAATTAACTCGAATCCAATACCAAGACTCGCCAGTCCTTGGGCAAGTAAATTGATATGACGTTCGATAAAATCCAACTGAATGGGCGCAACGTCATGGCGCTGCCACTGAGCTGGCGTAGCAATGTAAATGGCCTTAAGTGCCACGCCATTCTCCCGCGCCCAATCGCAAGCAGCGGTTAATGCCTGATTATCGGCAAGGCGTAAATCTTGGCGAAACCACATCAGTGCATTATTGCCCTGCACTTTTATTGGAATTGAATCTATTTGCATTGAATCGTTAGCTAATGTCATTGTTTTTCTCGCTATTTATCTGCTCGCTTTGATTCACGGTATTCATCTTTCCACTGTGCTTACGACTTCTATTCACCTTCCCCGCTAAACGAGATGGCATTTTCCCAATCAAGTCCGTCGTCGAAGACGCCAAAAAAGCAGATAAAAAGCTTAACGTTGGCGCAAAAGGCCCCATAAACCAGCATGGGAAAGTCATTTGTTCCAATACAGTCAGCATTTCAGTCTGTTCAGAACCCGAATGATTTGAGTCGGGAATAAGCAAAAGTGCATCGACGTTAAGCCTGCCTCGCAGCAAAGGTAAACTGCCCATGGCTTGCTCGCCAAGATCAATAACCGATACCCGCAGCGACGCTAACTCGAGCGATAGAAGTAGAGAAAACAAAATGTTAGTGCGGGTGGAATTAAGCGAGGTATGTACCCCACGGGATAGACTCACCACAGCGATTCTCGCCGTCACGGCCTGTCCATTAAAGGCATGACGTCCACCCACTCGGTTAAGTAACTCGCTCTTTAACCAAGCAATAATTAACTCGGCATCAAGCCGCTCATTCACTAAGTCCTCGAGTTGATTAAGCCAAGGTTGTAGCAACTTTTCTTTCACCAATTGGAAAGGATATAAGCCAAATGCATCATCTAATATCTGCTGTAATTTGTGCTGATTGAAATCGAATAATGCCGTATTGAGCGCAGTGACTTGCTCGCACCATAAATCAATGGCTTGAGTTTGAACTATTTCTGTAAATGAAGATTTAGCAGCACTCATCAGCAAAGGTTTAACCTTACTGATCGCAACACCTTTAGCTAGCCATGCATTAATCTCATGGATTTCTTGGATATTTTCGCTCGTATATAATCTGTGTCCCTTGGGTGTACGTGCAGGGATCACTAAACCAAAACGGCGCTGCCATGCCCTTAAGGTCACGGCATTCACGCCCGTTAAGGCCGACACTTCACCGATGGGGAGTAATATCTCACCATTGGGTTCTGTGTGGGCCGTGTTCTCTATAGTTTGTTTCATATTTCAGTAATAACTCACTAAATCAAAAGCTAAAATCAACTGAATGCGATTAGATAAACGTTAATAGGCATAGCGCAGCTTTAACGCCTCAGGATGAGGGTTTAAGTACACTTGCTCTTCAATATAAGGTGTTGGAAATTCGCGTAAATAATGGTTAATGAGCGTGATAGGTACTAATAACGGCAATAGACCTTGGCGATATTTCATAATCGCTTCAGACAGTTCTATCTTTTGCTCTTTGCTCAAATGCTTTTTAAAGTAACCCTGAATATGCTGCAGCGTACTGGTATGATTTTTACGGGTCGCATTAATTTTCAGCGCCGTCATAAAGCCTTCAAAGTAGCGGGTCGCGCTTTGCTCAAGATCCTCAATATTGGCCACTATCGGCCCAAGCTCGCGATACCATGTCGGGCTGTGTGCCATTAATAGGTATTTATAGCGGGAATGAAACTTCACTAACTTATGCTTAGTCAGCCCTTCATGTTTCATCAGGTGCCAATCGTGATAGGCATAAACGCGGGTGAAAAAGTTCTCCCGCAGCACCATGTCATGCAAGCGGCCTTCTTCTTCCACGGGCAATAGTGGATACCGTTCCATCAACTTGCGAGCAAATACACCAATGCCAGACTTAGAACCATTGTTAGTGCCAATTTTATACTCTGTTACCCGCTCCATGCCGCAGGTTGGCGACTTAGCGCAAAGTAAGTATCCTCCGAGGAAATCGAGCTCTTCAACCTTGTTTTCGCTGTATTCATTGAGCTTATCGGTCACATCTAAGCTACCGTCACCACTCTGAACTAAGATGGTTTCCCCATCACGGACTAGTCGGATACTTTTACGGGGCGCACCTAAGCCAATCGCTATTTCTGGACAGATAGGCACATAATCGAAAAATTGCTTAATCTCTTGATTACAATAGGTCGAATTTTTATGTCCGCCATCAAAACGAACCTTCTCCCCCAATAGACAAGCGCTGATCCCAATCTGAATTCGCTGCGGGTTAAACTTGTACATAAGTAGACTCCTTGTATCACTATGCCTTTAATTACGGACCATAGTTGTACAAGGATCAAGTTTTTGTATAAATATTTTTTAAAAGTATCGTTTAACAGTGACTCCTGATAAATCAACCACAAATAAACCTAACTTGGCCTATAACTTGCTAATTCAAATTGCAAAGTTGTCATCAGATAATATTGAAACGTCCAGCAACACCCATTAGTTAACCGCTCAACATTTTAAACCGCTGGTGGCCAAGGGACAGATTCATATATAAAGGAGTCGGATATGAGCACAATTAACCCTAATAGTTATACCAATACCTTTGCGAAAAGTTATGCCAATGTGCCACTCAAGCAAGTCGAGCCGAGCACAAATGGCCTAGGAACTCGTGCAAATTCAATGACGGCGACGAATCTAACATCATCAATAAGCCAAGATACTGTAACGCTCTCCTCTGCAGCATCGGTAACGACTGCCGATACCTATAGCCATCTGGCCCCTAACGCTAAACAAGGCTACACGGGTAATCTGCAAGCCATGCAGGCTATTTTAGATAACCGTACAGGAGTCGATAGGGATAAAATTAATAAGATAGATGAAGAAATGGCGAAGGTTGCAGCCGATGAAAATCTATCTGAAGAACAAAAAGCCAAGCAACTAGAATTACTGCAAGCGCAAAAATTGGATCTGATTAAGGAATCATCGGAGAAAAATGAAGAGCGGCAACGTCGTATCGAGCCCGAGGTGTATTACAGCTAACGAAGAAATGACCCGCAAAGGAAAAATTTGGCAGTGAAGGAAGTAACAAGTGGGATACAGAGTGTATTTTCTCGGTGAAATATCAGTCTAATCATTTAAAACTAGACTGATATTTTATAATGTCGCTCAATCTGTTACTAAAGACACCAACGCTTAGGATTGTTTTTCTACCTTATTAATACTGCCCTTATACCCAGTTTCGTCGACAGCCTTAAGCAAACTATCTAGATTAAAATCCTCTGGCACTGTCACTAAGGCTTGCTCAGTTTTTAACGAAGCCTTAGCCTTAATCACCCCATCGGTTTTACGCAGCGCTTTATTCACGACAGTGACACACAGCGGACAAGTCATGCCCTTAACATCTAAGGTGACCAGCACGTTTGCCGCCCAGCTCGACGCTGAACACAGACTTAAGGCGAGAAATAACACTAACTTCATTCAAGCACCTCTAATAACCAAGGTAATACAAAAGGATATGACTGAAATGCCAGCACAACAGGTACAGTTAACCAGTACAGCCACAGCATCTGAGTACGACTCAACGTCGCGGTACACAGTGGCTTTTTAGCAAAATAGAGCCGCCAAAATCCCATCAGAATCAGCCCAGACGACAGTATCAACATGGGTACTTGCAGCCAGCTAAGTTGCTCAATCCCCGATAGACTTGCGGCCGACACCCCGAACACCAGATAAATAAGCGGTGCAATACAGCATAGGCTTGAAGCAACCGCAGCAACCACTGCGGCGGCCATAGTCGCGAAGAGGCCCTTAGCGTTGTTCGGTTGACTGGTAGTCATAGGCAAACACTTTAGGCTCATAATAGTTCACGGGATCGCCATCAACTTCGGCATACGGGTAGCCAAAATTATTCAGTGGTGTCTGTTCGGCTGTAGGGAATAAATCAAAGTCACGGCCATAGTTAAAGCCAACCCAGTTCATTTCCCAATTGCCAAAGAGGTAATCATTCACGGCCTGAACTGCGGGATCGTTGTGTTCCTTTTTCTCCGTCAAACGCATTTTTGTCACATCAGCAGGATCGGCTGGCAACCAACCATAACCCGCTAAATAGAACATAGCGCGACAATGTTGACCACCACTGACATCGGCAACCCCTTTGTCATCGGCACTACCAAAGGCCTTTTTAGAGTATTCGCCCATCTTGATCGCCTGACCTAAGCGAATCCCAAACATCTCACGGGCAGGGATCCCCACTGCGCGCATTAGCGCCACAAATACTGAGTTAATATCAGTACACTTACCGCCTAACTTGCCACTTTCGAGGATACTTGCTACATCACCCGTACCACAGCCAATCACGCTATTATCGCGAAACATATTAGCGCTAACCCAAAGATAAATCAGTCGTGCTTGCTTCAGTGGTTCAGTCTCGCTACCAACGATCTTATCTGCTGTTTGCTTCACAATACCATTAAGCGGCATGTGTTTAGTCGGCAGCAAATAACGTTCAACATCTGCAGGATAATGTATCTGCTCTGGGGTGCGGTAATGGGTTAAGGCACCGCTTTTAACGGGTTCCCAATCTATCGTTTCAATATCAAGCTCAACCGTTATTGTCATGTTCGCTTTGGCATCGGGCCAAGTCGCAAACAGGGTTTTGGCGCCATAACTGTTGTTTGAGCTGATATAGGCGTCTTTAAAACTACCCGTAAAATTCAGCTGACTCACCAATTGGAATTGCGTGTCTTCGGGCAAAGGGATCCACAACTTAACCACACCCTCAGACCCTTCTGGGGCAATAAGATGGTAAGTATTGATTAAGGTAAAACGGCGGCGTCCATCGCTTGAGCCATGTTCAACGACACTCGATTTAGAGGAAGATGCCAGTACTGGCGTGATAAAACCCGCAGTCGACAAAATAGCCGCACTTTTTAAAAAATTGCGTCTTTGCATTATGACATTCCTTTTATTGGATCATGTTTAGGAAGAAGAGAAACTCAACATAAGAGAGCAAGATTATAGGTGCTATAGCACTGTGCAGCAATCAAGCTGCTAACCATACAGTATAAAACCACTACATCGGAGAAAAAGACTCAGTAAAATATGCTACAGCGTTGGCATACACATGAAAATGGAATAAATATCGACGTTGACTTAACAAGCATAATCAATGATAGATTTAGAGCATTTTTATGTAAAAAGCCCAATTTTAGTTTAATAAAAAAGTATCAATTGCGTTATTTTTATAATCTAAAGGCTAAATAACAACCATATTTAGCTTTGGCTAATATTGTTAATAAAAATAATTATCTCACCACTTTTCACTCAAGCTTTGAGTCTCTCATTTAGCAAAATCAGTAATATTCTTTGGCAAATATTACCTAACGCTTTTTACTCATAAGATATCAAACTTATCTTTCAAAATGGGAGTTAGACCACCATGTTGCAAAAATGTTTAATAAAAGTTTGCGTATGTTTATACCTGTTCTAGGCTTAAAAACGAATATACTCACTTAAAGGGCTTTTTTATGAAACATAAGCTTTCATTAGGTCTTTGCTCACTTTTGCTCAGCTCTACCGCTTATGCAGAAGTCAACATTTCAGGTTTTGCCTCAGTTGTTGCAGGTCAAGTTCTCGAAGGTTCGGGCGTTGCAGAGTTTGATTTAGGCCCCACCTTTCTCGCCGACTATCCACTCGTTGGCGCCTATGATGAAGATATTAGTTTCAAACCCGATACCTTATTTGGTATTCAATTCTCAGCGGATTTGCTCGAAGGTTTATCTGCCACTGCACAGGTTGTTTCCCGGGGGGCTGATGACTTTTCGGCAAGTTTTGAATGGGCTTATCTGTCCTATGAGATCAATGAGCATTGGACAGTACAAGGAGGTAAAAAACGCTTACCGCTCTACTATTACAGTGACTTTTTTGATGTTGGATATGCTTATCCTTGGATACGTCCACCCGCAGATAATTACACATGGCAAATATTTAACTACACAGGTGTCAGCGCCTTATATAACTATTTAATTGGCGACTGGACTATGTCTGGACAAGTCTATTACGGTAGCGAAGATAGCGAACCTAATAAGCTTTTATCTGATTTTTTCTTCCTCGAAAATACCCGAGAAGTATGGAAGGATATAGGCGGTATTGTTGTTCAATTCAACAAAGATTGGTTAGATATTCGCCTCACGCATATGCAATACACTAACGAACGTTATATTGGTGGTATTCAGCAGGAATGGAATGGTAGCAACCAACGTACGGGTAAGTTTTATGGCCTATCCGTTAATATAGATTATGAGAATTTCCTTTTTTTATCTGAGCTTAACCGCTTAGATCTCGATGGGAGTAATCTAGATACTTATCTTCTCTCGTTCGGCTATCGTATCGATTCAGTGATGCCTTACATTTCCTATTCGGACTTCAATGATGGTGAAGGCTGTACTGGTCAACCCAAACTGGACACTTTTAGTTGAGAATTTTCAAACTCTACAGGTGACAGATCACCATTAGCAGAATGAAGTCGCTCCAAGTTGTAATATTTCATGTAAGCAGTCACATCTTGCTTCATAAACTCCCTTGTTGGTTGATTAACTTTAAAAATCCAATCGTGTTTTAAGCTGCCAAAGAATCGCTCAACAACGGCATTATCCCAACACGCTCCCACATCACCCATGCTGGCTCGGAT
>NZ_JAKKRO010000191.1:0-507 GCF_025654235.1 Shewanella sp. SM32
TTGATCTGGTTGAGTTACTGCAAACTGTCGATTTAGCGTATTGGGGATTGCAACATGCTCTTGTGTCGCTTTCCTATAAGAATGCTTAGGCTGCTGACAGCTTAATAACCCAAGCTTTTTCATTAGATTACGGGCTCGATAACGACTGAGACCAATCCCTTTGTTAGTCACTAATTGCGCTATCGTTCGCGCACCGGCAGAGCCATGACTAATACGATGTGCGGCCTTCACTTCACTGCATAAAATAGTCAAGTCTGCATCAATATGTTCTTTTCTTTTTAGCCAATACTTATAGCTACTTCGATGCACTTTGAATGCATTACAAATTGTGAGAATAGAGTGGCTCTGCTTGAGTGCGCTGATTAGCGTAAATTGTTCATCGAGTCTGACATCAAGAGAGCGGTAGCCTTTTTTAGGATAAGATTGTGCTCCTCAAGACGAGCTATTTGCTTCTTCAGCTCACGGATTTCAATTTGTTCAGGGGTAATCGGAGATGCTTTTGGTGTG
>NZ_JAKKRO010000192.1:0-506 GCF_025654235.1 Shewanella sp. SM32
AATCACCCTCTAGCTTCTTCAATATAGAAAAGCAGAGCGAGATGATTTAACCGTTCGACTCCCAATCGGAGTCGCTATGATAATGATTAACTTCAGCGACTAATCATTTAATTCGTCAACCTAAGTCGACGAGGGGGCCATTATACCTATCTAAATCCGGATATCAAGCCCGCTGTGTAAATAGTCATCAAATAACTATTTAACTTCAGAGTGGCGAGCATTTTACACAAATTTGTGAATAAAACCAGCCCTCAAATAAAAAAGGAAGCCGAAGCTTCCTTTTCAAACTAATTTCTATCGCAATTAAGCGATGATTTTAGCTACTACACCAGCACCAACTGTACGACCACCTTCACGGATTGCGAAGCGTAAACCTTCGTCCATCGCGATTGGGCAAATCAGAGTCACTACCATTTTGATGTTGTCGCCAGGCATTACCATCTCTACGCCTTCTGGCAGTTCGATAGTACCGGTTACGTCAGTTGTACGGAAGTAGAACTGTGGAC
>NZ_JAKKRO010000193.1:0-502 GCF_025654235.1 Shewanella sp. SM32
TTCGGAATCGATAACCGCTGAAAGCATTCGGAATCGATAACCGCTGAAAGCATCTAAGCGGGAAGCGAGCCCTAAGATGAGTCATCCCTAGGAATTTAATTCCTCTAAAGAGCCGTTCGAGACTAGGACGTTGATAGGCATGGTGTGTAAGCGTTGTGAGGCGTTGAGCTAACATGTACTAATGACTCGAGAGGCTTAACCATACAACCCAGATGGGTTTTACTGAAAATGTTCCAGACATTTTCTAGCACTTCCTCCTTCCATGGAGGTCGTACTAAAGCCTTAGACAGAATATAAACACTTAATGAAGTGTGGACTCAAAAAGCAAATCAGCTTTCCGAATTATTATTAACGTGGTCCAGAGATGGACACGGTAATAAACAGAATTTGCTTGGTGACAATAGCCTTGTGGAACCACCTGATCCCATCCCGAACTCAGAAGTGAAACGCAAACGCGCCGATGGTAGTGTGGGGTCTCCCCATGTGAGAGTAGGTCATCGCC